>JAEEKL010000255.1 GCA_016282395.1 Bacteroidales bacterium | reverse complement strand
GATCACCACGTAGGAGCCGTGACCGAAAATGGCTGGACCATTGAAAATGAGGGTGCCGCGCACGTTCCAGATGCACTGCTGGATGGCGGTGTCCACGTAATGGTCGTTCTTCCCGATCCGAATCATCCCGGAGCTGATCGGCCCATTGATGACGATTTTCCCCGCCAGACTGCGGAACGTCACCTTCCCGTACAACCAAACCGGCAATTTCTTCGCCACCGCGAAAGGAAACACCTTGAAATTGAACCAGAGGGTTTTGAGTACGTTGATGGTTCGTATGATGTATAAGAAGGTACGCATGTTAGTTTCAAGTTTCAAGTTTCAGGTTGCGTAGAGACGTAAAATTTTGCGTCTCTACAACGTACATTATCCGAATAGTTCTGTTTCGACGAGTTCGCAGATGATGTGCCCGAGCATGATGTGGCTTTCCTGAATGCGAGGGGTGTCCTTGGAGGGCACATTCAGCAGAATGTCGGCGTAGTCTTTCATTGCGCCGCCGGTTTCGCCGGTCATGGCGATGATTTTCACGCCCATCTCTTTGGCCACCTCGAAGGCATTGAGGATATTCTTGGAGTTGCCCGATGTGGAGATGCCCACGATGACATCTCCGGCTTTGGCGGTGCCGCGCAGAAGTCGCGAGAAGATGAGGTCGTAGCCGTAGTCGTTGCCCACAGCGGTGAGGTAGGAGGTGTTGCAGTGGAGGGCCTCGGCGTTGAGCGGCGGCCGATCGAAGTAGAAGCGGCCGGAGAGCTCGGCGGCGAGGTGCTGGGCGTCTGCCGCGCTGCCACCATTGCCGCAGAAGTGGATTTTGCCACCGCCCCGCAGTGATTCGGTAATCAACTCCGCAGCTTGTTGGATGTGGTCGAGAAACCCGGGGTTATTAAAAATCGCCTGTTTCACGGCGATGGATTGTTCAATGGATTGGGGTATTCTTTGGTTCATTTTGGTTTATTACTTCGGAAAATGTAGAGACGTTTCATGAAACGTCTCTACTATCCATTTCGTTCGTGTATATTATAATTTGATATGAAAAAACTCACAATTCCTGCTGCGCCCGGGCATAATCTTCGGGGATGCCGATGTCGATAAAGTAGCCGTCGGAGGGCATGGCGTAAAAGCATTCTTGCGTATAGTATTTGGTCATAAGGTCTTTCTCGAAGGAAAATTTCTTCGGCTGGGGATATTTTTCAAAGATTTTTCTGTTGATAAGATAAACCCCGCCGTTGATGAAGCCGCTGCCCGATGAGGCCTGCTTCTCGGAAAACAGCGTGATTATGCCGTTATCCCCAACAGAAACGCTCCCGTAGCGGGCAACATCCTCCACTTCGCGGAGCACAATGGACAGCAAACCGTTTTTTTCTTGATGGAAACGTTCAAAAGTCGTCAAATCCACCTTGAACATCGTGTCGCCATTGATAACCAACACGTTGTCCGTTGTGCATTTGGACATTGCGAAGAGAATGCCGCCGCCGGTGCCTAACGGTTCTTCCTCCACGGCATAGTCAATCTCCAGGGTTTTGTATTTCTCTCCGAAATAATCCACAATTTTCTCATGTAGGTAGCCCACCGATAAAACAACTCTTTGGTATTCATAATCAATCAGATAATCTAAGATGTATGTTAAAAACGGCCGACCGTTGACGGGTGCCATCGGCTTGGGCAGGTCCTTGACCACGCCTTGCAGCCGCGTGCCGAACCCGCCAGCCAAAATAATTGCTTCTTTAATTTCAACACTCATCGTTTCATCTTTTCATCGTCTCATCGTCTCATCGTTCATCGTCCACGTTTTCAAGCCTTCGGTGACAAATTCGTAGCGTTTCGACTGGCCACCGAACTCCGCTAGGCGGTCGATGACTTTGTAGCGTGCGTTGGAAGGGCAGTAGAAGAACATGAAGCCGCCGCCGCCTGCGCCAGAAATCTTGCCGCCGGTGGCTCCTGCCGAGATAGCCGCCTCATAGACCTCGTCGATGAAGGCATTGGAGACGCTGTCGGCCATCTGCTTCTTATACTTCCAGCCTTCGTCCAGAATCTGTCCGATGGCGTCCAGGTCGCCTTTCAGCAGCACCTCTTTCATGTGGAAAGCTTGCTCTTTCAGGGCTAACATCGCATCAATGGATTTCTGTCTCTTCGCCTGGACATTTTTCTGTTGCTCCTCGATGATTTTCGCGGAAACGTGACTGGTGGCCGTATGGTAGAGCACAAGATTGTGTGCCAGCTCGTCCAAATAGCGTTGGCGGATGCGCAACGGGTTGACAATCACATTATCGCCGATAAATTCCATGTAGTTGAATCCGCCGAAAGTCGCAGCGTACTGATCCTGTTTGCCGCCGGCCATTTGCAGGTCTATACGTTCGATTTCGTAGGCTAATTTCGCGATGTCGTATTCGCCCAACGGCAGTTTCAGCCATTCAACGAACGCACCAAGAATGGAGACGACCAGAGTGGAAGATGTGCCCAGTCCGGAGCCGGGAGGCGCATCCACAAACGTACTCATTTTGAAGGATAACGGCTTGTGCGTGAACTGTTTGACGATGCGGTTATAGACCCCTTTATGAAGGATGAAATATCCTTCCGGCGTTAAATTCTCCGTTGCCTGTAGCGTTTCTCCCAACTCTTCTTTGGCAGGATTTTCAAACACGATTTGGCCGTTGTCCAACGGTTCCAGCGTAGTATAGGCGTACATGTTCACCGTGGCGTTAAGGATGGCGCCGCCGTAAATGTCGGAAAACGGCGAAACGTCCGTGCCGCCGCCGGCGAGACCCAATCGAAGGGGGACTTTACTGCGAATTATCATATCGTAATATTGCGGTTATATTTTTGTATTTTACTATATATCAGATTTATACGAAAACATTTCGGTATAAAATCATATCCGCAAATATACATAAATTACGAATAGCTCAAGCAGATGGTATTTCTTGTAGAGACGTTTCATGAAACGTCTCTACGTTGAAAACATTTCCCTGTAGAAAAACAATTTGTGTTTCTACTTTTTGAGCACGCTGCCAATGGCATCCGTGAAGGTTGACCATGCATATTTCTGCTTTTCTTCTACAATATTCTTTTCAAATTTCTCTTGGTGATGTTCTTCAAAGAATTTGCAGAGTGCATCGGCAATCTGTTTTGAATCAGGCTCGGTCACGTAACCGATTTTGCCATTGGGAACGATTTCGGGAAGGCCACCGACATTGGTCACCAGCATCGGTTTCTCGAAGTGGAAGGCAATTTGGGTGACACCGCTCTGCGTGGCGGTCTTGTAGGGCTGCGCCACGATATCGGCCGCGCTGAAGTAGCGGTTCACCTCGCTGTCAGGGATGAAATCGGTGCAGAGAACAACACGGTCTTCAATCTGTAAATCCTTGATTTGCTTGAGGTAAGGTTCCGGGTCGCCGTAAAACTCGCCCGCCACAATCAGTTTCACGCCGTCCTCTTTCAGCCGGTTGTCCGCGAAGGCTTCCAACAGCAGATCCAGCCCTTTGTACCCCCGGATGAATCCGAAAAAGAGCACATAGCGGTTGTCGGGGTTGAGATTCAGCATCGACAAGGCGGTCTCGCGGGGAAGCCGTTCACCGTAATGGTCATAGAGCGGGTGCGGGCTGAAAACAGCGGGTTTGTCAGCCGTGAACAGCCGCAGGTCGGCCAGCACCGACTTCGACATTGCCACGAAACCGTCGGTGGGACGGATGAAGTAGCGGACGAACATCTTGTCGCCGATGCGATGCTCGTGCGGGATGACGTTGTCGAGGATGGAAACCAATTGGGTGTGCTTGTTGCGGCGGACGATCCGTGCGATAGTACCGAAGCAGGGTGCCATGAAAGGCAGCCAGAACTTGGTGATCATCAGGTCGGGTTTCTTGCGGGCGATTTCACGTCCCACCTTGAACCAGTTAAACGGGTTGTAGGAGTGGACTTTGCGTACAATCTTGAGATTTTCCGGCGCGGGCTCGGTGCTGTATTGGGTTTTCCCTGGGAAAAGAAAGTTCGGATACTGGTGGGTGAACGTGTAAATTTCCACTTCGTGCCCTTGACTTTGGAATTCGTAGGCAAGGCGCTCGTTGAAAGCGGAAAGGCCTCCGCGGTAGGGATATGCTGTTCCGAGAATGATGATTTTCATAAACCGTGAATTTTAAGGCGCAAAGGTACACAAAATTTATTACGCTACAGCAACCTTTGAACGTTATTTGAAAAACCATCTTCTCCACAAGATGAATCAAAACCATTGAAATCTTCTACAATATTCAAAAAAAGAGTATTTTTGCGGGCTTTGGCATATTAGAATGTGAAAATGCAATTGTCACTAACAGTTTCCATTATCATTCCCGTATATGCGGTTTCTGCATATATCGAACGCTGTATAAAATCGGTGATAAACCAGACATACAACAACATCGAATGCATTATTGTGGATGATGTTACGCCTGATGACAGTATAACCAAATGTAAGCAGCTGATTGCCAGCTATGATGGTCCCATCAAATTCGTTATCCTCCATCACGAGCGGAATCGTGGCCTGTCTGCGGCCAGAAATACAGGTACGGATGCGGCTACGGGTAATTATATTTTCTATCTGGACAGCGATGACGAACTAAAGCCGGATTGTATAATAAAAATGGTAGAACCCATAAGAAGAGACCCCTCCATTCAAATGGTGCTTGGCAATTATGAAATCTATACCCAGCTCCATTCACAGTCTTCGGTAAAGCAACGTCGGACGTTCTTTTTGCACGGAGATTATAATTCGAGGGAAAAAGTATGGAAACTTTACAAGCAGGGTGGAGGTTATGATGGGCATGCATGGAATAAGTTGATCAGAAAAGATTTCCTACATCAAAATCGGCTTTATTTTAAAGAAGGAGTCATGTGGGAAGACATGATTTGGAGTTTCATGACGGTACAATTTCTCTGCCACCTTTACATCATTCCGGATGTTACCCTTGTGTACTACATTCGTCCTCAATCCATTATGACAGGGACAAGCGATAAGGAAAGAGCGCGACATCTGGAAAAAGTGTATGAAGAAATTGCCAATCACTTTACTGTCGATGACAAGGGATGGGAGGCGAAAAAGTATTTAAGGGGTTTTTGCAGTGTTCTTATCTATAATTATGACAGCCGGATATCTCACCAGACGGCACAATTGTTTTTGGAAGCCTTGTCTGAAGACTCTTTTGTGTTTGAGCGATTATACCTGAAGTTCACCATTTTCCTTTCGAAATTTTCCTTGGGAAGAAATATTTTCGCATTTGCTCGCAGCTCACGGAAGAAATGGCTGGAGTGGAAAGAAAACCATATTCATTAAGGGAGCAAAGACAATTATTTTTCGTACTTTTGCGGCCTTAAATTTTTGAGAATAATTAAACTGAAAATATGAAACCGATTCTTAAGAAAACACTGACCCATTGTGGCATTATCCTTTTCTTTTTCATGATAGCTGCCGTCTATATGGCTCCGACATTTGACGGAAAAGTCATCCAGCAGGGTGATACTTTGAAGTGGCAGGCCATGGCCAAAGAACAGATCGACTTCCACGAAAAGACGGGCGAGCACACCATCTGGAACAGCTCCATGTTCAGTGGAATGCCTGGATACCAAATCACTCTTGGAGTGAATGGACATGTACTTTACACCGGAATTAAGAAATTCCTGAATCTAAATTTTTTAGGTCTTTCCACTGACGTTGGCGTTCTTTTCCTCTATTTGATAGGCTTTTACGTTTGCCTATTGGCGATGGGACTAAACCCGTGGCTTAGTCTGTTAGGCGCTTTGGCGTTTGGACTTGGCAGCTACAATATCATCATCGTTGAGGCTGGGCACCTGACAAAGGCATACGCCTTGGCGATGATGGCACCCATATTGGGTGGGATGCTGCTGACCTTTAAACGGAATTACCTGTGGGGAGGCATCCTGTTTTCTGTGGCACTGGGAGTGCAAATCGCCTACAACCACATCCAGATTACCTATTACACAATGATTGTCGGTGTCATTTTAGGGTTGGTTTATCTCATATACGCCTTGAAAGACAAATGGTTCAAGTCGTTTTTGGCCGGTGTCGGAATATTGCTTGTCGGTGCCGTGTTTGCCGTGGCGTGCAATGCCAGCAGCCTGTTCATGAACCAGGAGTATGCCAAATACACTATGCGTGGCGGTTCGGAAATCACCGTCAACCCCGATGACTTGTACAAGGACGGCGAACCCAAGTCCATAGCCGCCTCTGATGGTTTGGACATCGACTACGCCTATAATTGGAGCTATGGCAGAGGGGAGACTTACACGCTTCTTGTACCCGGTGCGTATGGTGGCGGCTCTGGTGAAACGGTCGGCACAGACTCCGAATTTTACAAGAACTTCCGTCAGAAACAAGCGCCTCTCTACTGGGGTGACCAGCCTTTTACCTCCGGTCCAGTCTATTTCGGCGCTATCATCATATTCCTGTTTGTATTGGGTTTGTTCGTAGTGAAAGGTCCCGAACGCTGGTGGCTGCTTATCGCCACGATCCTCGCCATTCTTATGTCTTGGGGTAAGAATTTCATGGGATTCAACGAATTTCTGTTCAACAATCTCCCTTTTTACAACAAATTCCGTACACCATCCATGAGTTTGGTCATTGCCAATGTGACCATGGTTATCATGGCTGTGTTAGCCTTAAAAGCGATTTTCGACAAAGAGAATCCGGTTGACAAGAAAAAGCTGAATCTTGGACTGTATATTTCTACTGGCATCACGGCAGGCATAATCTTGTTGATGATGGCCTTTTCTGGCAACATGGCCTTTTCTGGCGCCAGTGATGTGCAAATGGCCGCACAATATGGCAACCAATGGGATATGATTAAGGATGTGCTGGTGAAAGACCGTAAAGCGCTCTTCATGGCAGACTCCTGGCGGTCGCTGATCCTGATTCTGTTGTCCTCTGTGGTGGTGTGGCTCTATATCAACCAAAAGATAAAACAATCGGGCATTATTATCGGCATTTTGACCTGTTTGGTACTGTTCGACCTGTGGGGCGTTGACCGTCGCTACCTGAATGATTCCAACTTCGCTTCAGAGAAACGTCTCAAACTGAAACCCTCTCAGACTGACCAGATGCTGGACCAGTATGCCGCCCAGTATAAGGACGAGGATTACCGTGTATTCGACTTGTCGGTGAACACTTTCAACGATTCCTACCCGTCCGCATTCCACCATCAGATTGGCGGTTACCATGCAGCCAAGTTGCGCAGGTATCAAGACATTATTGATTTCTATCTCTCCCGTCATATCAATCCCAATGTGCTTAACATGCTGAATGCCCGTTATGTGGTGGTGCCAGGGCAAGGCGGGCAGGCGCAGGTGCAGCACAATCCCGATGCATTGGGCAACGCCTGGTTTGTAGATGCGTATCAGCTGGTGGAAGATCCGAACGAGGAAATTCTGGCGCTCAATGAATTGAACCCGGCGGACACAGCCGTCATCGACAAGCGTTTTGCGGACATGGTGCAGGGCAAGAACTTGGAGCGCGACAGCAACTCCGTCATCGCGATGGAGCACCAGAAACCCTACAATCCGGATTATGTGGTGTATAAGACCAAGACCTCCAAAGACCAGTTGGCGGTTTTCTCTGAGGTCTATTACGCCCCCGACTGGCGCGCCTACATCGACGGCAAACCGGCCGACTATTTCCGTGCCAACTACATCCTGCGTGCTATGGTGATTCCCGCTGGTGAACATACCATTGAGTTTAAGTGCGAAGCCCCGAAACTGTATAAGTTAATCAAACTGAATCTGGTATGCGGGATTCTGTTTGTCTTGTTAGTGGCGGGAAGTCTGGTCCTGTATTATAGGAAGCCCCAAAAAATGTAAATATCGTACTATGAGGATCCTCTTTATCCGATACAAGAAATCCAAGAATATCTTCGAAGGCGGTGAGCAGTGCAGCCAGAAAAATCACAATGTGCTGTCGCAGTTAGTGGGGGAGGGCAATATCACGACGTATTATGTCCATGATGAAAATCGTAAGAAATCGGTTTTGGATTATGTCAAAGGAGTGTTTTATTTCCCGTTCAACTACTATTTCGGACTGACGCCCAAACGTGTGAAGGAGATTGTCGGTCTTGCACGGGCATACGATGTGGTTTTCATTGACCGCAGCGTTTTTGGTATTATAGCAAAGAAATTAAAGCAGGCAAACTATCGGGGAAAGGTGATTTCTTTCTTCCACAATGTTGAAGTGCCCTACTTTGAGGCAAAATTGGGAAACAAACCCGGCAAAAGCATCCTGTTAAGATGCATTGACCACAATGACCGCTATGCTTGCCAATTTTCCGACAAGACAATTGCACTAAACTCGCGTGACGACAGCGAATTGTTCGCCCGTTACGGGAAAAAAGCGGATGTGCTGATTCCGATGGCTTTCAAAGACAAATATCTGAAAGACAGCTATTCCCAGGAAATGACCACGTCACAACCGTTATGCCTTTTTCTGGGAGCCTACTTCCCGCCCAACAACGAAGGCATTGTCTGGTTTGTGAAAAACGTGCTGCCTCTCGTGAATATTCGGATGCGGGTGGTAGGCAAGGGTATGGCGCGCCTGAAAGCGGAAGAACCGGCATTGAAAGACATTGAGGTGATCAGCGACGCACTGGATTTGTTGCCCTACTTTGAGGAGGCGGACATTATGATTCTGCCCATATTCAAGGGCAGCGGTATGAAAGTAAAAACTTGCGAGAGCTTGATGTACGGCAAGAACATCATCGCCACGGATGAGGCGTTTGTCGGCTACGATGTGGACTACGACAAGGTGGGCGGCAAATGCAACACGGCAGAGGAATTTATCGCCCGCATCAAAGAATTTGAGAAGAATCCTCGTCCGCGTTTCAATGCGTATTCACGACAAATGTTTTTGGAGAAGTATTCCGAGGAGGGGGTGATGGAAAAGTTCAGGAAAGTGCTTTTTTAAATCTTGCCGCCAATACGAACCTTTTACAATATATTAAGGAAAGAGGATATGCAAAGATTCAATGGGTGTGTTATCTTTTTGTTAGTGATGAGTTTGTGTCTGTCGCTTTCAGCACAGAAGAAAGCCGGCAAATTCAGGCAGAAATATGAGGATGCTGAGGTTTTGGTGAACAACGGCCTGTATGATGTTGCCAGAACCTATTATGTGGAAGCTTACGAGGATGCCCGCGCCACCCGCCAGCACAAGAATATACAGAATCAAATAAAGCAGAAAATCGTTCTCATGGACTGCTATGCCATGTACTTTCATCTGTTGGATCAGGCGCGGGAATTGGAACAGATGCAGGAAATGGAAAGTGCGGACAAATACTATTCTGACGCACTCGCATACGCTGAATACGAGCATTTGAATATTCCGCGCATAGATACGATGAAGGCTCGGTCGAAAGTGATTGCCCAGACGGCCGATCTCAGCCAAAACCTCACCCGCGTGGACTCCCTGAACGAGAAAGGCGACTATGTTTCCGCCCGCGAATTGTTCCGGCAAGTTCAGAATAAGACGGAAATGTTGGCAAACGATTGGAAAAACCACGGGCTTCCTGCAAATTTTATCCAAAAGATGGATTCCATAGCCCAATTCCCGAATAAAGGTCGCAACGCAGTTCTCCAGTATCGGCAAATTTTCCCCGACGAGTTCAAAGCTTTGGATAGTCACCTTTATCAGTTGCTGAATCAGAAGGCCGCTCAAACCGGAAATTCCATCGAATCGGACATCACTTTTGTTTTCTCTTTGGACACAAATGGTGTTTTGACGCAATCCATTGTGGGCAAGCCGATTATCGACAATGATTTAAAGGATGCGCTTTCTGAAGGGTTACGAAATGTACAATTGAGGCAACCACACCGCTTCGGATTCACCCTGCCTGTCAAAGAGGAACTGAACTACCACATTTCGTCCACCCCGACTGAAGTGTGGGTGATCAAATCAAAAAAAGAGGTCAAAATCAAAGATTCCAAGCGTAAGAGCCAGGATTTGAAAGAAATTAACGCCAAACTCGCCAAAGCGCCCGTTGGAAAATATTGTTTCCAGATTCACCGCAACGAAATTGACGGACATACCCATACCTCCATGCGCATTGTCCGTGCCAAAGGCGGCAAGGCGAACAAATGGTTGAAAACGCTGTAGAGATGCAATGCATTGCGTCTTTACAACCACCGCACATCGCATTTTCTTTCCTTGTTAATCTTTCCCTATAATAATTTTGTAACCTTTTCGTTTTTTTGCGTCATATAAAAGAATCGTTTTTTTAATTTGTAGCCTTATGAAAAAATTAATATTATTCGTTTTTTGTGCTGTATTGTGCGTCGCGCTCACTTCCTGCGAAAAGGAGAACGACGGGAAGTATAATCCGAAAAAGAAAATTCAGAAGGTTTATTTGGACAATGGTGGAGAGAAAGTACTGGATCAGATGTGGAGCTGGAATGGTAAGTTGCTCTCCAAAATTGATTATTACAGCGGTGAAGAAATTTGGTACACAGACGAATATTTCTACGACAACAAAAACCGCATCACAATACTTTATGAGGATGGCGATTATCTTGCCTTTGTTTATGAGAATGGCCATATTAAAACCATTAACTATTATTGGTTTGATGAGCTGGAGGAGTCGTTTGCGCTATATTATGACAAAAACAAACTGTCTAAAATTGAATGGACGGGAATCGAAGTTGGTAAAAGAGACCATGAAAGAAATCTTAATCCATTGGAGGGATTAATTCCTCAAGGTTATGAAGTTTTTGAAAAAGCAGTACGCAAAATGCATTCCCAACATAAAAAAAGCGAAAAACTCATCATGGAACTGACGTGGGACGGCAAAAATGTCAGCCATATTACCGCCTACGTCGAAGGGGATCCGGAAGACATTACGGAGGCTTCGTTCACATACGACGATAAAATCAATCCGTTGAAAGGCTGGCATACGTTATGGATGGACTATGTTATTGGTGTTTGGGAAGATGAACAATTCACCTATTCAAGTTTAGGCAACGTGCTGACCGCCGACTATGTTTACAAAAATAACGGGGTGGAATATGACCGCGTATTCACAAACTATTCCTATGAATACGAAGGAAACTATCCCATAAAAGTAGCGGCTACGATGAATGGTGAAACATATTTTACCCGCTATTACGAATACTAATCGTTGGATTAAAACAGGAAGAAACGTGTTCCACAAAGCTTGCTTTCAGCACAGCGTGACATAAGGAACCACAAATGCAGAGAGCGAGTGGAACTTAATTCCTGTGGTTCGCTCTTAACCTAAAAATTTGTACTTTTGCGCCATAATTTGAAAAAAGAACATGTCAATAATTGTCAACAACGTTTCTAAGGTTTTCGGGGAACAGTATGCTCTCAACAAGGTCAGCTTTGAAGCAAAAAAAGGCGAAATCGTTGGTTTTTTAGGACCGAACGGAGCCGGAAAGACCACTATGATGAAAATTATCACCGGCCTGATTCCCCCCACGGAGGGCGATGTCACTGTCTGCGGTCTTGATATTTGGAAGGATTCCTTGAAACTCCGGCAGATTGTCGGCTACCTTTCGGAGGCAAATCCGCTCTATTACGACATGTATGTGCGTGAGTTTCTGGAATTTGTGGCTGGTGTCTTCCATCTGAAGGACAAGAAGAAGAGTGTTGATGAGGTCATTGAACGCACTGGTCTCACCCCTGAACAACACAAGAAAATCGGGGCATTGTCGCGAGGATACAAACAGCGTGTCGGTATCGCGCAAGCTCTGATTCACAACCCCGAAGTGTTGATTCTCGATGAACCGACCACAGGTCTTGATCCTAACCAACTAATTGAAATACGTGAACTTATACGCTCATACGGGAAGAATCGCACGGTGCTGCTCTCTACCCACATCATGCAGGAGGTGCAGGCAATGTGCGACCACGTTGTCATCATCAACAAAGGCGAATTGGTGGCCGACACCCTGACTAAAGACCTTCATCTTCTGGCCGAAAAGGTCGGACTGAAAACCGCAGAGGATCTCGACGCGCTGGGCATGGAGCAGTTGTTCCACCGACTCACAATGAATGAACGATAACTCTTTCCAAAAGTGCTGCAAGCCCGACGCATGTTAGCCTATGGTGAACGCAGTGAGCCCTATGAATGAATATTACGATTAGCGATGAATCAACGAATCACAAAACCATATATCAAAAAAAACGGGCGATTGGAGGAAACCTCGTTCAACGAGGCTTTTCAGCATATTTTCCAAAAACTACAAAAGTCGGAAGCTAATAGCACGTTGGTGCTGACTTCCGGCAGTTACTCCAACGAAACACTCTATTTGTTGCAAAAGATTGCCCGCACCGCGTTGAATACCAATGCGTTGGGCTCGTACGACTATTATCGTCGCGGCACGGATTTTTTTGCCGACAAGAACGACATTCTACCGTTCGCCGAGATGTTCCAGTCGGACAAATTCTATTGCATTTTCCCGAATGCTGTAGAGACGTGCCATGGCGCGTCTCTACAAACCCCTGAAACGTTAAAAGCTGTTTTCGAGGTTCTGAAGCACTGTCCCGACACCCCTCGTTATTGGTTTAACACACCTGATACAATTAATGTTACTGATTATTACGCTTTTTTCCGCAGTGTCAATTTCTATTTGATTCAGCATCATTTGGAGAAAGGCATTTATGTTGATGTATTGGGGAAGAATTATAGTGCCTATAAGCAGTCGCTGATGGCGGATGATTATGAGGATTTATTGCGCAGAAATAACCTCCAAAATACTGATATACAATTGTTTGTTGAGGGTTTAATCGCGATTCAGGCTCCTGCGTTTATCGTCTGGGAGCGTTGGCTGACGGAAGCTGCGTACCACGAATTGGAAAATATGTGTATGCTGTTGGATGTGCAGTCTAAACCGGCGGCCGGATTCCTGACCATCAAGGGCGAACTAAACAGCCAGGGTTTGTTCGATATGGGCATGTTCTCGCATATCGCACCCGGTGGACATAAGATAACGGCAAAACAGCAGGAGAAAATGGCTGTGGAGTGGAAGTCGCCAGTCTGTGCGGTTCCAATCGATGTGGCTGCCACGCTTGACCGTTGTGGTTTCCGCAATGTACTGCTGTGGAACGTGTTGAATGTGGAGTTGCCGCAAGATATTGTTGATCAAGTCGATAATGCGGATTTCGCTATGTTGCAGACCGCTTGCTTTCCCGAAAATGCGAACATTTATGATGTGATTCTGCCTGCAAATCTGCCTGAAGAGATTTCCGGCACTTATACGGACACAGCGAAGGTTCCGCATCAGTATGTTACCGAAATGAAAAATATTTTGGAATACAACAATCTTCAACAATTAGCGCAACTTGCCACCTTGTTTGGCATCACTTTCCCACAAAACCCAGATGAGATCTTTTTGGAATACATCTCTTTCATGGAGGCGGGTTGTCACAGCAGTGAACGCCATTTCTTCAAATAGTGGCAATTTTGGCAAATTTTTTGCTATACGATTCGGGCGGTTCGAATAAAATGTTCGGCACCGCAGTTTATTTGTGTTTGTAAGTAATTGAAAATTAAACATATTATGGAAGAAAATCAAGAGAATAAGGATCTGGAACAAAATGTTCAAGAACCTGTAATGAACGAAAATGTTCAGGAAAATACTGACAATTTGGCGGATAAAGAAGAGAACACTGACAAAAACAGGAGAAATATTTTTTCAAGAAAGAAAGACAAAGAAAAATCGAAATTGCAGGAAAAGGAGGCGGAAATTGAGAAATTAAAAGCCGAGAAGGCAGAACTCAATGATCGTTTCCTGCGTCTTTTTTCCGAATTTGACAACTACAAGAAGCGTGTCAGCAAAGAAAAGCTTGATTTGATAGCCACTGCTTCCGAAAAGGTGCTTGTGAATCTGTTGCCCGTCATCGACGATTTTGAACGTGCCATAGCTGCCAATGAAAAAGCTGACAACATAGACTCCATCAAAGAAGGCTTTAACCTGATTTATAACAAGTTGCTTCAGATGATGAAACGTTTTGATGTGGAAGAGATCCAAGCTAAAGGTGAAGAGTTCAATACAGATTTCCACGAAGCAGTCACCCATTTTCCGGCGCAAAAAGAAGAGGATAAAGGCAAGGTTATTGATGTGACGGAAAAGGGCTACAAGTTGAAAGATAAAGTTATCCGCTACGCGAAAGTTGTTGTGGGTCAGTAAGAAAGGAGATTCTGAATGGAAAAGAGAGATTACTATGAGGTGCTGGGTGTTTCGAAAGACGCTTCAGCGGATGAGATAAAAAAGGCCTACCGGAAAAAGGCTATGCAGTACCATCCTGACCGCAATCCTGGTGACAAGGAGGCCGAGGAGAAGTTCAAGGAGGCTGCAGAGGCGTATGATGTGTTGAGTAACCCTGACAAGAAGGCGCGTTATGACCAGTTCGGTCATGCTGGAATGGGCGCCGAGGCCAGCGATTTTTCCGGCATGAACTTCAACGACATTTTCAGTCATTTTGCCGATATTTTCGGCGGTGGATTTGGTGGCGGATTTAGCGGCTTCAGTGGATTTAGTGGTTTCGGAGGTGGCGGCCAGCAACGACGCGTGCGCAAAGGCGGTGATATCCGCATCAAGGTGAAGCTGAACTTGGAAGAGGTGGCCGCACCTATTGAGAAGAAGGTCAAGATCAACAAACAAGTGGTTTGCCCGCATTGCAATGGCACGGGTGCAAAGGACCCAAATAGCGTCACAACTTGCCCTGACTGTCATGGCAGCGGCCAGGTGGTACGTCAGCAGCGCAGTATGTTCGGTATTATACAGCAAGCATCTGTCTGTCCGAAATGCGGCGGTACAGGCGAAGTCATCAAGGATCCTTGTCCGCACTGTCATGGCAACGGCACAGTGTCAGGTGAGGAAATCATCACTATCAATATTCCGGCAGGTGTCGATAACGGGATGCAGATGACGGTGCCGCAGAAGGGACATGCCGCGCAGCGCGGTGGTGTCAACGGCGACTTGCTTGTTGTTTTTGAGGTGGCCGATCACGATGTGTTTGAACGCGACGGCAACAATTTGTACCTTAATTATTATATAAGTGTTCCACAGGCGGCTCTCGGCGCCTCAGTGGAGATTCCCACACTCACAGGCAAGGCTAAAATCAAAATAGCCCCTGGCACGCAGAGCGGACAAATCTTGCGTCTGCAGGGGAAAGGATTACCACAGGTCAACTCACGCATTGTTGGCGACCTCATCGTCAACGTCAACGTTTGGACTCCGAAGTCCCTGACACGAGAGGAAAAGGCTATGCTGGAGCAGCTGAGCACCCACGAAAATTTCGTGCCGAAACCAGGCAAGAACGATAAAAGCGTGTTTAACCGCGTGCGACAGTTTTTCAGCTGATTTTGGGGATTTGATTCTGTTTTGCGGGATTTTTGCGGAAAATTATCTAAAATCATCCCAAAAGTGCTTTGTTTTTTAATAATAATTAGTTAAAACCAAATCCAAAAATTGTAATTTTTTAAATATAACTGTTTTGTTATTAGCATATTAAAAAAAACTTTAAAAACCACTTGACAAAAGTGGTTTTTTGTTGTATTTTTGTCGCAACAAAATGAAGACAAAATGAAACGGAAGTGTTTTTTGATATGCGGCTTATTATGGTGTGTGTGTGGCTGGTCACAGTCGGCAGACACCTTGCACAGAATAATGTTCTACAATGTCGAGAATCTGTTTCACCCATCGGATGACAGTCTGAAGGCAGATGACGATTTCACTCCGACAGGCAGCTATCACTGGACTTATAAGAAGTATTATCGGAAGATTGCGATGATTGGGAAGGTGATTGTGGCGGCGGGAATGGGTGACCCGCCGTGGCTTGTCGGATTAGCGGAAATCGAGAACGAAAAAGTGCTGAAAGATTTATGCTACAACTCGCCGCTGCGGAAATACCGGTACAGGTTCGTCCATTATGACTCGCCTGACCGCCGCGGCGTGGATGTGGCACTGCTTTACCGAGACAGCTGCGTGAGGATTCTGCGGAGCCGGAAAATCCCCGTGGTCTTCCCGTTCGACACATTTGCTCGCAACCGCGACATCCTCTATGCTGTGGTGCGGTTCCCATCAGGCGACTCACTGCATGTGCTGGTGAACCACTGGACTTCGCGATACGGCGGGTACGCCGCCACTGTGCCCAAACGCAACCACTACGCCACTGTGGTGCGGCACTGCGTGGACTCGCTGATGGCAGAGAATCCTCATGCCAAAATCCTGATTACCGGCGACTTCAACGATTATCCCACCGATGAGAGTATGCACGATTATCTTCGGGTGAAAGAGTTCGGCACGCGCCTTCCGAGAGACACTCTCTACAACCTGATGCTTGCTTTTGCGCGACAAAGTCTGCACGGGTCCCACAAGCACGAGGACTTTTGGGGTTGCCTGGACCAGTTTGTCGTGTCCGATGCTTGGCTGACAGACAGTTCCGGCGTGCATCAGATCGGCGGGGCGCATATCTTCGACGCGGATTTCCTGTTGGTGGACGATGAAAAATATGGCGGGAAAAAGAACTACCGCACTTTCCTCGGCCCTCGCTACATCGGCGGCTTCGCCGACCATCTGCCCGTGTATGTGATGTTTCGGGATGGATGAAAGGATTAGGGCATGAAAAAATTAGCATATATGTAAATATTTGAATAAAAATACTATTTTTGCAACGTTAAAAGTATGAAAACAATAGAAATTCAAAAGGTAAACAGTGAAGGTGTGGTAACCATGTACACACTTCATTTTATAGGAGATCAACTCTCTGAATTTGAAAAATTTGTCAAGAAATTTAAGGATAATGCCCAACTGAAAAGAGACTATCAAATTATCATTTATGCACTTTCAAAAGTGGCAAAAAACGGAGCTTGGGAAAGATATTTCAGGCCTGAAGGAAAGATGAATGACCGTGTGTGTGCCATACCTGTGGATTCTGGAAAGTTACGTCTTTATTGCTTACGTATATCGGATCAGATATTAATCATTGGAAATGGCGGCTTGAAAAATACAAGAACCTACGAAGAGAGTGAAGAATTGTCTGGATATGTTATGGATTTGCAGAAGTTTGATGGAATTATTAAAATGGGTGTTGACAGAGGGTTGATATATGTGACAGAAACGTCGATAGAAGGTATTAATAATCAAGTATTCTCAATATGAATCCGATCAAAATTTTTCAGGATGAACTGAACGAAATTCCTGACGATGTCAAAAAGGAGGTGGATTGGTCGTTCGCGATTGCTGACAAGATAGAGAAAGTATTGAATGAGCGAAACATCACCCATAAGGAATGGGCTTCCCAAATTGGTAAAACAGAGGCTGAAATATCTCGATGGGTCAGTGGAACGCACAATTTCACGCTTCGGACACTGGCAAAAATATCTGTCGCACTTGGAGAAGATTTGATAAAGCTGGAATAGAAAAATTTTGTATTTTTGCCGCCGAATTTTTTAACCCTTAAAAAAACGTATTTATGGCAACAAGAATCAGATTACAAAGACGCGGTAAGAAGAACCAACCTTTTTACCACCTTGTAATTGCGGATGGTCGAGCACCACGTGACGGACGTTTTATCGAAGATCTGGGCACCTACAACCCGCTGACCAATCCTGCAACTCTCAACATCAATTTCGACAGAGCCTTGTATTGGTTGGAAGTGGGCGCCACTCCTTCTGACACGGCCCGTGCGATTCTCAAACGTGAAGGTGTTTACATGATGAAACACCTCAAAGGCGGTGTGGCCAAGGGCGCTTTCAGTGAGACCGAGGCTCAACGCAGATTCGATGCTTGGAAGCAGGAGAAAAACTCCAAACTGAAAGACGTTGAAAATGCCGAGAGAGAAGCCAAGCGCAAAGTCGTGAAAGAGCGTCTCGCTGCTGAAACGAAAGTGAAAGAAGCCATTTCCGCAAAAGTGGCCGCAAAGGCTGCTGAAATCGCCGCTGCTCAGGCAAAGGCTGCTCAAGAAGCTGCTGAAGCTGCTGCCGCCGAGGCCGCTGCTGAAGAAGCTCCCGCCGCTGAAGCCGAACAACCGGCTACTGAATAGTTTTTTTCCGCCTGATTATGGCAGACAAAAACTTCTACTATTTAGGCACACTAACAAAACCTTTCGGACTGAAAGGCGAGTTGTGTGCCTTTTTTGATGTCGATGACTGCGAACGCTACCTCAACCTTGAGGCCGTGTTCATCGAAACCGAGGGGGAAATGCTCCCCTATATGATTGAGAAACTGCAATATCGCGGCAACAACCAGTTTGTCGTCAAACTGCAGGACGTGGACATAAACAACGTGCGCGAATTTGTGCAGACGGATATGTATTTGCCACTTAGCAGCCTGCCGAAACTCACCGGCAACCGTTTCTATTTCCACGAAGTGATTGGATTTAAAGTCATTGACGACCGCTTGGGCGAAATCGGGACCTGCAAGGAGTTCATGGAACTCACCAACAATCCGTTGATGCAAGTTGACCATGACGGAACCGAAATCCTCATTCCCGCCTCTCAGCAGTTTGTTACCAAAGTTGACAGGGAAAACAAAACCCTGTACGTCACCACGCCCGAAGGGTTGGTGGATTTGTATCTTGACCGATAACAATCCGTTTCCCAAAAAATCGTATCTTTGCCCCGTTTTTCAAAAAACGAGAATATGAAAATGGACATTCTGCTCGGCCTGCAATGGGGCGATGAAGGAAAAGGAAAAATAGTGGACGTTCTCACGCCCAAATATGATGTGATTGCCCGTTTCCAAGGTGGTCCCAATGCCGGACACTCCTTGGAATTCAACGGAATACGGCATGTGTTGCACATCATCCCTTCCGGCATCTTCCACAAAGAGAAGGTCAATATCATAGGCAATGGCGTGGTTATCGACCCTATCATCTTTGAAGAAGAAATCAATGCACTGATAAACATGGGGTTGACACCTACCGACAACCTCTATATCTCCCGCAAGGCGCACCTCATTCTGCCTACCCACAAACTGTTGGATGCCGCGCAGGAGTCTCATAAAGGCAATATGAAGATCGGCTCCACGCTGAAAGGCATCGGACCGACCTATACGGACAAGACCGCCCGCACAGGGTTACGCGTGTGTGACCTCGAATCCCCTGATTTTGAGGCCAAATACCGAAAAAACATCGAGGAACATATCGAAATTCTGCAAAACTATCATTTCGACTATGCCGCGAAACTTTCCGAGTTGGACACCCAATGGCGCAAATCGTTGGACACGATTCGGAAATTCAAATTCATTGATAGCGAATACGTTGTTTACCAATATCTTACCGAAGAAAAAACAGTTCTTGCGGAAGGTGCGCAAGGCACGCTGCTGGATCTTGAGTTCGGCGCATACCCGTTTGTGACATCCTCCAACACCATCGCCGCAGGCGCATTCACCGGACTCGGACTTGCCCCGCACTTCGCCGGTCGGGTTTTCGGTATCGTGAAAGCCTACTGCACCCGCGTGGGCAGCGGACCATTCCCGACAGAACTCTTCGACGAAATCGGCGAATTTCTCCGCAAGGAAGGTAACGAATATGGTGCAACTACAGGAAGACCAAGACGTTGCGGTTGGCTTGATTTGGTAGCGCTCCAATATGCGCTGATGATTAACGGCGTGACGGACATCGCCCTCACCAAAGCCGATGTACTTTCCAAACTGGACGAAATCAAGGTCTGCACCGCCTACCGTGTGAACGGTGAACTCACCGACCGGATGCCTTCCGCCACCGATGTGGAAATCGAACCTGTCTATACTACTCTGCCTGGCTGGAAATCGGACATTTCCAAATGCAAAACGTACGAAGAACTTCCGAAAACGTTCACGGATTATATCCAATTTATTGAAGACAAAACCAATACTAAAATATCCATTGTGTCCGTGAGCCCCGACCGCGAAGGTACTATCTTCAGATAACCTTCATCGCTCTTCATCGTCTTTTATCGAATGCGTTTCTCCTCAAAAGACTGGATTCTTTCATTCGTCTGCTGTACTCTGCTTTTGGCTGGCTGTATGGCTGCTAAGGCGCAAACTTCACCTGAGGACGATGAAATGCTGCTGGTTCTCCAACATTCGATGAAACAGCATTTTGACTCGCTGCAACATACGAATTACCCCGTTTATTTCATGGCCTACCGGGTGAATGAAACGACTGAACATCGGGCAAGCGCCAATTTCGGGTATATTTATGACAATTCAACTTCAAAATCGGTCTTATTGACCATTGAAATTCGTGTCGGAAACCCTCAAACCGATAATTTTCACTACTTATCCCATCAAAACAACAAAAAGGTCAGACAAATTGCGCTGCCTTTGGATGGAGACACCATCTTGATCAAAAAAATTATAACGAGTGAAACAAATCGGGCGTACAATGAGGCGGTTATACAATTTATTGAAAATCAAGCAAATGCAATAATATTTCATCAAGATGATGACGAGACCTACGCTTATTTGACTCTTGATTTCGACCAATATTATGACCCGCCAATACTTGACTATTATTGGGATGAGGATAACATTGCCCAAATTCTTCGCCATTGTACAAAGGATGTCACATTGTCTCCGGAATTCACCGAAATATCTGCCAATCTTGTTTTCCAGACGACTCGTAAATATTTGGTCAACAGCGAAAACAGAAATGTAGTTGAAAACCACTGTTCAACCTTACTGACATTGAAAACAGAGGGAATTTCTTCCAAAAGCACTTTGGAACATATTGAAAAACAGTATTTTGCCAGTTTTCCCGAACAACTTCCCGATGCAGATGTGTTGCAAAGAGAGATACAGAATATGGAAATTCGGCTATCTAACATACTTCATGCCTCTGATTATTTTTCAGACGGTGTGATGGATTATGAAATGGTCAATGTTCCCGTTCTTCTCTCTGAAAAGGCGGCTTCCGTACTGGCGCATCATCTGTTCGGACACGAAGCGGAAAAAATCCAACCCGATTTGATGAGAGGGAAAGTGCTTCCGGAAGAGTTTTCCGTCATCTGTGACCCAACTATCACGAAATACGACGGCCACATCATGGGAGGAAGCTATCAATTTGACGATGAAGGAACTAATAGTCAGTGTATTACATTGATAGGAAAAGGTATATTGGAGCAACGGCCTTCCACTCGTACGCAACAACCCGGTTTTTCTTATTCGAACGGACATGCACGAGGAAATCTACAAATGCCATCACCAAGACAATCCAACATAATTGTTACTACCAGTAAGCCGATGAATGACAATCTGTTAAAGGAGCAACTTCTCGCAGAAGCGCGTCAACAGAAGAAAGAGTTCGGGTTGTATGTGGAAGAGGCCGACATTCGTTGTGATACCACAATTGGAATTATAACGATTTATCCTACAGTATGTTATAAGGTGTTTGCCCGGAATCATCCCGATGAGGACGTACGTGACGTAGTCATCAGTGGCAGTGCGCAACAATGGTTCAAGAACCTGATTGCTGGAGGTAGCACTTCCGGAAGCGTTTCCATCGTTTGTCACAACCTGAATGATGAGATAGTCACGCACAGCTGTGCCCCTGCGCTACTTTTCAGACATGCAGCTGTGTGCCCTGAGACAAAAAAAGTAAGTAAACGCATTGTCAATCAAATCGTTGCCACAATTTCTGACACAAAAGAAAATTTGTCTGAACTGTTTTTCAAAACAGCTCAGGAGGAGTGGACCACCGACATTAAAGAAATGACGGTTGGGGACATCAATGCGCCTTATTATCAAGATTACCTGATGACTGACGCAAGGATTTTCACTCTTGAAGCTTCCGAAGGAAGTCTATTCTATTCTAATGAAAAACAAGTTCGGAACTTAACCCCTAAAGTGTTGTTAGGCGGTGATTTATCCAACAATGAAAATCTATTTGATGAGTCGGATGCGCTTCCAAAGGGTTATACTTTATCCATTGACAATCATAACGGAGTTTTTGTCCGAGACTTTCGCAAAGCTACAGAAGCGGAGTATCTGAAAGCTGTCATGAATTGGGAAACCAAGAAGACAACCACGCAACAGCCAGAATATGAGCCAATTAGAGAGCGTTCAAAGGCAAGATTCAGCCAAACCTTTAACGAACAGCAATTCAATTTTCCAACCTTGAACGAGTTGGAACTTATCGCCCGCGAAACCTCAGTTTCACTCGCCAAACACGATTTCATAAACCATTCAGGTGTCAATATATATATTATGATGGGAAACACCTACTTCTGGAACAGCGAAAAAACCACCTATATTCGTCCGGTTTCCATTATAGGGATGCAGATATACGGGGCGGTGCAAACAGGCAGTGGTGAGGAATACATGGACGGCAATACAATTTTCCTCCCCGGCACAGACTCTCTCCTCTCTTCAAAATATGTTCAGAACGAAATAGAACTATTGGTTTCCCATTTGCGAGAAGTAAAGCGTTCTGGCAATAACATGGCGGACTGCTTTTCCGGTCCCGTTTTGATAGAAGGCGAGGCGGTGGGACAATTTCTGGTTTCCGCACTATTGGAAGGAAAGCCCAACTTGCTGACACAAAGAAAATCTGCTTTGGTATCGGATGCAAACCGCAAGGGCAAATCCTATTCTTTTGAAAACCAATTAGATAAAATTATCACTTCAAAAAAGATTACGATCACCGCGAACAAATCAGGTGATGTTTTTGACAAAGCTGCGTTTACCCGCTATGAGAAAACAGATGCCGAGGGCGTAGAGACTCAGGAAACAGAGATTATCCGTGACGGTGAACTTATTGCTCTGATGGGCAATAGAAACATCACGAAATCAACGCCTTACAGCAACGGTTTCCAACAGTTAGCTATCTGCAACGAGGGTTGTTTTGCCACGAAAGGGGCTTCGCGACTTGACCTTGAGCATAAAACCTCCGTTTCACACAAAAAGCTCAAACAACTGCTTATCAAAGAGGCAAAAAAACAGGGTTGCCAGTACGCATACATCATTCGCCAGTTTTACGATGCTGATATCCAAAACATTCTGGACAAACAATCTTCCGATTACGTCCAATTGCTGCAATGCTATCGCGTGGATGTGCGCACAGGCAAAGAATTCCCGATAACCGACGCCAAGATGCCAAACCCCAATTTCTTCCTGCTGGAAAACATCTTGTATGTATCTGATAAACAAGCCGATTTTCCTGTTATGATGCAGATTCCAGGTGCAACGGGCAGCCGCGATTTCCCCTTCGCAGGTGTGCCCACGTGCATTGTCGCGCCTGATGGATTGTTGTTGAAATCTGCGTTTTTGTACCCGTAGAGACGTGCCATGGCGCGTCTCTACATTCAAAAAAATCGTACCTTTGCGCCCTAATTTTTGAATATGCTTAAGATTGAAGATTTACACGTGTCCATCAAGGACAGAGAGATATTGAAAGGCGTGAATTTGGAGGTAAAAGCGGGGGAAGTGCACGCCATTATGGGCCCGAACGGCACCGGAAAAAGCACATTGGCATCCGCCATTGCCGGCAAGAGCGGCTACGAAGTCACGCAGGGAAATGTCTGGTTCAAAGGCAAAAATCTGTTGGATTTGTCCATCGAAGACCGCGCCCGCGAAGGCGTGTTCATCGGATTCCAATATCCGGTGGAGATTCCCGGCGTGAGCATCGCCAACTTCATGCGCACCGCCCTCAACGAGGTGCGCAAATACAGAGGCTTGGACCCGCTGAATGGCGCCCAGTTCCTCAAACTGATGGCTGAAAAGCAGAAAGTTGTCGAGCTCACCGACAAGCTCAGCAACCGCTCCGTGAACGAAGGCTTCTCCGGCGGCGAGAAAAAGCGCAACGAGATCTTCCAAATGGCGCTTCTCGACCCTTACCTCGCTATCCTTGACGAGACCGACTCCGGCCTCGACATCGACGCGCTCCGCGTGGTCGCCAACGGCATCAACCACCTGCGCGGCGAAGACAAGGCCATCATCGTCATCACCCACTACCAGAGACTGTTGGACTACATCGTCCCCGATGTGGTGCATGTGCTTTTTGATGGCAAAATCGTGAAATCGGGCCCGAAAGAGCTGGCTCTCGAACTGGAGGAGCGCGGTTACGACTGGATTAAGGAAGAATACGAACAGGGTAAGTTATGAGAGCGTTCACACAATTCATCCAGGGACTTTTCAACGAAAACCAGGCGCAATATCCTGACGGCGGGCAGGCGGCCATCCGCGACCTCCGTCGGAAAGCGATGGACCTCTTCTTGCAGAAAGAGTTGCCCGACAAGCATTTGCAAGGCTGGCAACAGTCGGTGCTGAACAAGAAAGTGAAAACCGACTACATCCAAAAACTGCAACCCGATCCGTACCGCCCGTTGGCGGAGTATTTCCAGTGCCGCGTTCAGGATCTGCACCCCACGGTACTGCCCGTCAGCAATGGTTGGTATATTTCTGAGAAGCAGGAAGTTACTGTTGACGAACAAGGCGTGATCACAGGCAGTCTGTTCGCAGCCATCCGTCAGTATCCCGACTTGGTGCTGCCTCTGTTGGCACATGCCAATTTGGAGAAAGAAAACGGTTTGGTGGCCCTCAACGAAGCCCTTTTCAACGACGGTGCTTTTATTTATATCCCTGACAATGTGAAGGTTGAGAAGCCGATGCAGATTGTCTCGTTGATGAACACCGCTGATCCGTTGTTAGTCAACAACCGTCACCTCATTGTGATGGGAAAGAACACCGAACTTTCTGTCATCCAGTGCGATGATTCCATCCAAAAGGAATCCTCCTTCTCGAATATCGTTTCCGAGATTTATTTGGGCGAGAACGCGCATCTGCATTACTACAAAACCGAGAACAAGGATGCCGCTTCCATGCTGCTGAACCATGTTTTCGTACATCAGCAGAGCTATTCGACCTTCACCTCTACGGCCATCACATTCAACGCGGGCTACATTTGCAACACCTTCCACGTCAACCTCAACGAGCCGATG
>JAEEKL010000254.1 GCA_016282395.1 Bacteroidales bacterium | reverse complement strand
TCGAGAAAGACCTCCGCCGATGAACGCGCAAATCGCCCGATTCCGGCAATATTTAGTCTATGAAAAAGGCCTCTCGCCCAAGAGCGTGGAGGCCTATTTGCACGATGTGCAGCTGTTGGCGGACTTTCTGGGCGAGGACAAGATAGCCGATGCCACTTTCGAGGAGTTACAGAAGTTTCTGAAACACCTATACGAATCGGATTTCAACGCACGGTCGCAGGCACGGATTGTCTCCGGAATGCGGGCCTTCTACCGCTACCTCATCTACGCCAGCGTGCGTGAGGATGACCCGACGGAGCTGTTGGATGCGCCCAAAATCGGGATGCATCTCCCTGACGTACTAACCGTTGAGGAAATCCAGAGTATCATGGACGTGATAGACTTGAGCACGCCGGAAGGCCATCGCAACCGCGCCATGGTAGAGGTGATGTACGGTTGTGGGCTGCGGGTCAGCGAGTTAGTGACCTTGCGGCTCTCCAACCTCTTCTTCGACGACGGCTTCATCAAGGTGGTGGGCAAAGGCAACAAAGAGCGACTGATTCCCATTGGGACGACGGCCATGAAGATGGTAAACCTTTACGTTAACGGAAAACGTAAAGAGTTGAAAATCAAGAAAGGAGAGGAAGATTACGTCTTCCTGAACCGCAGAGGTGCGCACCTCACCCGCGAGATGGTCTTCATGCTCGTCAAGAAATGGGTAAAAGCGGCGGGCATCGACAAGACGGTGAGTCCGCACACGTTCCGTCACTCCTTCGCCACGCACCTCATCGAAGGCGGCGCCGACCTCCGCGCCGTGCAAGAAATGCTCGGCCATGAAAGCATCACCACCACTGAGATTTACACGCATCTGGACCAAGACTATTTGAGAACTAATATTGCGCTGTTCCATCCGAGGTATTGATATAGAACCTATTTAGTTTCTATGTCGTCAGCAATACGCATAATCTTCTCTGCAGGAATACTCATTTTACAGAACGCAAACAACTTTTTACCCAAATTTTTCAAGGAAGCCCCTATATGATAAACAGTGTCGTCGAGAATAAGAAAACGGTCGTGGAAACGTTCTGATATGCGGATTTCCACAGGTGTATATTGGTTGTTATACCGTTGCAAGTCCACAGCCAATGTTTCCGATATGTTGCGAGTTATAATGTCGGCTTTAACTCCATCACCACGTTTGGTGAGCATTTTTAACACCGAATCATCCACATAGTTGTCGATTAGGACAATATGATAATTCGCTGAACGAATAAGATCGGCTGCGAAGTTGTATGCATCAAAAATTTGACCATCGTAGAAAACACCCTCAACAGGCGGTAGCGCTGTGCGAACAAATAAATCGATTTTTTTATCATGTTCAGCAACTTTCTTTTCCAGTCTTTCAATTCTTTGGCTCACAACAAAGCCCCGCAAAAGGTATTCCTTTAAAACAGAGTTTGCCCAAATCCTAAACAGGGTACCCCTCTTGCTCTTTACGCGGTATCCAACGGAGATAATCACGTCGAGATTGTAGTATTTGGTGTGATATTTTTTACCGTCTGATGCAGTTGTCAAGAAATCCTTGACAACTGATATTTTTTCTAATTCACCTTCTTTGAAGATGTTGTTAATGTGCAAACTAACATTCTGTTTTGTGGTTTGAAAAAGCATTGTCATTTGCGATTGCGTCAACCATACAGTTTCCGCTTCCACTAGAACCTCTAATCGAGTGCTTCCATCGGGTTGATACAAGACGAATTCTCCATTTTCCATTCGGGCTAACCCATAATTATTATTTATGAGCTCGTTTGATTGGGCATCAAACCTGATGATTTGTTTTCGCTTCTGCGCCGTAGCTTTTTGTTTTTTCATAATCACAGTTTTTTCATTTAATACATCGTGGCAAATATATAACAAAATCCATTCTTTTTAATGGTTTTTGCAAAATTCTTCCAAGTTTGATTTTCAATGTTTTAGAAAAATTTATTAACAATTCCAATCTGAATAGTTAAGTTTTTAATGAATATTTTGCGGAATTTTTTTGTTTTCTTGAAATTGTTTAACTTTCAAACAGGCGAAAATCCCGCTACAACTACATCCACAACCTCGCTTCGACACCTATATCGCACACGTGGATATAAAGACGGGTGTTATTAATGTGAAGTTTGTGTTGTTGCGGGAATTCGTATCTTTGCTGCGTCAAAATAACATTGTAAAGTTATGAATAACAAAAACCATATTATCACCTTGTGTTTTGCCGTCGCAATACTGCTGGCAGGCTGTGGGGTACTGTACGATTTCAAACCCATAAAGCAGTTTGATCAGAAAGAATATGACAAGATGATTACTTTCGTCATAGACCGGGATTTCAAAATCAACCCTATAGTCAGTGAGTACGAGCAGTTTGACGCTTATCGGACGTGCATCCAGGACAGTTTATGGCAACATCAGACTGCTGTCCAGCCGGTTCAAATCCTCTATTTCAAAAAAGATTCGCTTCTCTCCTATCACATTAATTGCACGGCAAAGGGCGGACTCTCCAACCTGAACTGGAATACGGATCAACGGTTTGAAACATTCCCGCCGGCTACGGCTGTCCCCATCACTCCGCAAATGCAGAATCTATCGAAAATCAGAGACATTTACGGGATCAACGATGACTCCGAGTACCTGATTGTAGTGTTTTGGACCAATATGCTTCCGAAAATCTCAAACTCGGCCATTGAAACAGTCAAGACCAATTTGCGCGAAAACGGGGCCGTCAACAAAGCGAGCCTCGTGTTGGTCAACACGGACAAATTTTACGTGACACCGTAATGAACCCCGTCACAAAACTTTTCGCCCTATTCTGCGCACTGGCGCTCCTGCTCCCCGCGTGCGTCACCGTGCGTGACATCGACGGGAACCGCTACCGCACGCTGGAAATCAACGGGATGCGATAATATACGGAAATTCAATTATTTTGAGGATAGGGTGTAGTTTTTCTCTCCCTTCGCAGTCAAAAGGAAAACAACGTCTGACAGATGAAGCAGAAAAAAGACAAAGAACAGAAAGAGCGCGACTTCGAGCGGTTAGTGCAGGAGCAGCGGCAAACCATCTATTCGGTGTGCTACCTCTTCGCTAACGACCGGCAAGAAGCGGACGACCTCGCCCAAGAGGTGCTGATACGCCTCTGGCAGGGCATCGACGGCTTCGAAGGGCGCAGCTCGGCCAAAACGTGGGTCTATCGCGTG
>JAEEKL010000253.1 GCA_016282395.1 Bacteroidales bacterium | reverse complement strand
CGTTGGGTGCTCTTCGGGCTGTTGGCGATGCCGATGACCTTACCGGTGACACCGACGCGCTTCTTGGCCTCGTAGCAGCAGAGCATACCGCTCTTGCCACCGGCACCGAGAATAACGACAGTCTGGCCGTATTGGCACAGTTTGGCGGTCTGGGCGGGAGCACCGGCCACGTCGAGGGCACTCAGAGCGAGCTTCTCCGGCATGTCGGTCGGGATTTTGGCGTAGATACCGCTCTCGAAGAGGATAGCTTTACCCTTGATATCAACTTGGTCAACATCAGGACGGATTTCAAGGATTTCGTCGATGCGCAGCGGGGTGAGGCTGAGGCTGACGAGGGTGGCGATGCGATCGCCCTCCTTGAGGTCGATTTTGCCTTTGAGAGCGTCACCGATTTTCTCAACCTTGCCGAGCAACATACCGCCGGAACCGGTGCGGCGGTTACGGTGCTTGCCCTGCAGTTCAACGTTCAACAACATCTCTTTCTTCACCTCTTCCATGATTTTCTCCTCGGAAGCGCCAGGACCAGCCTGTTCCTTGGCATAGTTATGGATGTCGGTAAAAGATGCGGAGTCAATGTTCAGGGTTTGGACATCAATGAGGATCTCATTGTCCCAAATCTCATCCATGTTATTGTCAAGCTTGTTTGCGGGCTGCGGGAGAACGCCTTTGGGTTCAATCACGCGATGCGTACCGTATTTGTTGCCTTTTTTCTGCATAATTTTAATGATTTATAGAGTGATACAAAACTTTTTGCCTCAAAATTTTGAGGGTGCAAAGATATATTTTTTTGTAATATGCCAACCTCCATCCTGTTATTTTGTGAAAAATATTTTTTTGACGGTTGGTTTTGAGGTATAGTGAATAGTGATCAGTGAACAGTGATTAGACATCAGTCATGCTCATCGTCTCATCGCCTCATCGTAAAAGATTCGTCACGCGCATACCGGCACAGGCAACATTGTGGCGCATCGGCCAATGATGTCGTTGGCATATTCAAAGCCCGAATCGCAGGTTTTCTTGTTTCTCGTGCCATCATAACCCATGTACAAATGCATGGTATCGTAGCCTATGTTTATGGAATTAAGCAGTTTCCCGTCACGTTTCCTTGCGGCTTCTTTGTATTTCTCTATGGACGGACGGCCTTTGCCCTTGCGCACCTGCAAAACAGCGTCGAGGGCTATCAGACAGCCTTTCCACAGGTAGTCTCCAGCTGCCTTGATGTATTTGCTGTCGGTATAGCATTTCAATTCCGGGTCATATTTCGCTTTCTTGATGATCTCTTCTGCATTAGCCACATACCTCCGGGCCTCTTCAATCGGATTGTTGTTTTTAGTTTCTTCCATTGTTTTTTTAGTGTATGAAAAAAATCAACGCCGCAAAAATACATTTTTTTTGATAAGGTCAATCAAAATGATAAAATATTTTTTACAGAAGGTTTTTTTACAATTAACTGTTAGTCTTTACTCAAGTTTCGCAAGTATGCCTTAGACTGTTTGAGGAAATTTGTCTTTGAACGGAGGAGATTCCGCCAGTGACGATAGGAACTGGCGGAATGGTGCGCCACATTCAAGAAAAAAGGGGGAAGAAGATGGGCGGCGGTCGTGAAACTTCAGGCAACGGCAGCTATTTCCCCGCCGCCCATCTTCTTCCCCTTGGTCTCATACGGAGGTGCGCACCATTCCGCTGCGAACGCAGTGAGCGAGCGGAATCTCCAACGGAAAATCACGAAAACACGCCAACAGCTGCAACAAAAAGAGCTTGCGAAACTTAAAATTTTTATTGTTTGGGCGCCCCAGCGCGGCAGCACCAACCTCCATCACCGCCCCGACCAACCCGCCTCCATTCCGTTTGGCCACTCTCAAGAACCGAAAACAACACGCACTGACGAACCCCACACTCTGACGAAAAGGCGTGTCATTGGCCGGCCAAACGGAACCTCGAACCCGCAAGAGCAGGATGCGACGAAAAAAAAAGAGCGCCACCGCCCGGCCACGCTCTTAACTGCTAAGTGGTAACTTCTCACGCGAACACCGGCTTCGGCAGCAGCATGGCGCAGTGGTTTATGATGACGTTGGTGATCTCGAAGCCCCTGTCACAGATCTTCTTGTCCGTTGTGCCATCATAGCCCATGTACAGGTGTGTGACATCGTATCCGTTATTCACGAAACTCAGCAACTTCCTGTCTCTTTTCGCAACTGCATCACGATATTTGTCAACAGATGGGCGTCCTTTGCCCTTACGCACCTGAAATACTGTATCTAAAGCAATCAGACAACCTTTCCATAGGATGTCCCCGGCAGTGCGGACATATTTGCTGTCCGTATAAGACTGTATTTCGGGGTCATAGCCGGCCTTCTTGATGACATCCTCGGCGTTGGCCACATATCTGCGGGCTTCTTCGATTGAATAGGTGTTTTTAGTTTCTTTCATTTTCTTCGGTTTTGATAGACGATAAAATATAACGCGGCAAAAATACTTTTTTTTTTGATGTGGTCAATCAAAATGATAAAATATTTTTTACAGAAGGTTTTTTTACAATTAACTGTTAATTTTTGTTTTTTGGGCGCCCCGGCGCGGCAGCACCAACCTCCATCTCCGCCCCGACCAACCCACCTCCATTCCGTTTGGCCACCCCCATGAATCGAAAACAACACGCACTAACGAACCCCACACTCTGACGAAAAAGCAAAGCACTGGCCGGCCAAACGGAACCTCGAACCCGCAAGAGCAGAAAGCAACGAAAAAAAAAACATTCATCGTCTCATCGTTTCATCGCCTCATCTCATCATCGTTTCATCGCCTCATCGCAAAAAAGGCGCAGCCGCACCGGCCACGCCCTTCGTAAATCGCAAACCGCAAGTCCTATTAATCGCGGACGCAACGGACAGACAAGTAGGAGGTAGATAAACCATCCTCACTCGCTGGAAATATAAGTAGATTTGAAGCATCGTATGAAATCATGGTAAATCCTGCGGAAAATATTTCATTAAAATACCAAAACACAGCATTGTGATTCGGAGAGAAAATAGAAAGCAGAGGTGTCTGACTACCGCCTTGAGGGATGGAATTTTCGCCAGCAGGAAATGCAGAAAAACCAGTAATATTGTTGACTGTGGTATTATTGCCCACGGCACAATCATTAGTGCTTGGTGCCCAGCCCGATTTTGAAGCTAATGCCTTGCCAATTTTGCTTCCACAGCTATTATCTTCTATACTATGAACAGAATTATAAAGATTCAACCAATCTTGCCCAGTTGGTAAATGCCAGCCTGGAGGACAAGCATTCTTGGCCGCATTGTAATTATAAAGATAACCGTATGCCTCTAAAGGATAATCCGCTTGGGAAGCATAAGGGAGAGTTGCCCCTAATAAAGCCGCTTCATTATCAAGAACAGCTGAATAGCATGCTCCCATCAAAATCTGATTAGGATCTGTACCCAAAGCATAGAAAAAATCATAAAAATTAACCACCGTACCAGGTGTTGAGCCATACATTGAACTATACCATGGAGTATACCCTTTCGTGGCACGGAGGTTGCTCTTCGTCCAGCACTGCTGCCCGATCTGAACTGTCTCATATTCGTTTCCATCCGCATCAACCATCTTGCTGGTCCCGCAAGTGAAGGTTGTGGGTTCGGTGCCGGGTTCACCACCACCGCCGGAACAGCCCAGTGCCTCGCACAACTCCGCCTTCTGCTCATCAGTCAAATTGTTCACAAAATCGGAGATGGGCATCGAGAAGTTCACAGCTCCACCGTCAATACTCGCGGAGCTGGCAGCCGAACTGCCCGATTTTTCCGCATATAAAGCGTAAGGCACCGCCGTCACGGGTGTCGTGTTCACCACGTGCGACCCGTTGGGCAAGGTGTAGTCGGAGGTGATGAAAGCCGTCTGCCACGTCACGTCGGACATGCTTCCCGTCACGCCCGTGCCGTCGCCGATCGTCAACGTCACCAAGCCGTTCTGGTTGGTGGTCACGTTGTGGGTTTCCGAATAGACGACCGCGCCGCCGCTGCTGTTCGCGATGGAGACGGCCACTGTCAGGTTTGCATTGACTACCAGCTCGTTGTCGCTGTTGCGCACCACGGCCGAGTAGCTCAGTTTCTGGGCGGTCGCCCCGACCGCCATCAGCAGGATTGCTGCCAAGATTGTTGTTACTTTTTTCATATTGTTACTATTTTTTGTTTGTTCTATTGGATGGCCCCACACTGCGCTTCGCTTGTATGGGGTTAATTGCGCTTCGCGCGTCTTGCCCCTCCGGGGCAATGTGTCATCGCATCATCGTTTCATCGCATCATCCTCATCATCGTTCCGCTACCGAGCTCTTGCCCCTAACGGGGCTGCTCAAGGAAGATGTTTCTTATAATTGGGGTTGTCACCTTCATCATTGTACATTGTACATTGTTAATCGTTTTTCACGCACCGTACGCTCAGCATGTCCGATGCGGAGACAGGCGTTTCGATAGGATGGGAACAGTAGTACGGCAGGGACATTACCGTGGTCGGGGCGGAGGTGCCGTTGGAGAGCGACCAATAGCCCGTGTTCATGAGGATTTGCTCGTATTGTCCGCTTGCGGCGTTGTATATGCCGGCGGGCAGCGAGGTGAAGCCCGTGCTGTTGGTGTTGCTGTTCGGCGAGAGCCACAGTTCCGCCGTGCGGATGTCTTCGGTGTTCAACGCATCCAAGGCGGCCTTCTCCACAGTCGTGGGGATGTGCCAGCCTGTTGGACAGATGCCTTGCACATAGCCGTTAGCATCCGGAACCAGCGTGCCGCTGCCGTCCTCGGGAAGGTTTACTGCAGAATACCACGTGTATAACCGTCCGTAGGTGTTCTCGTTGGCAACAACATCAGTGAAGCAGGGAGCGTTGAAAATCCCGGCGCGCGCGATTTCCGTATGGCTCGCATCCGCATAATGTCTGGGGCGCAGGTTGGACTGGGTCCAGCAGTAATTCGCCACATCCACCGTGTTGTAAACATTTCCGTTAGCATCCACCACCGGGGTGCCACAGGCTGTACTGCCCAAAACATTGAGGGTCAGCTTTCTCAACAAGTCGTAATGGTTGGGCGCACCGTGGGGGATGTAAAGTTTGTCGTAGTGTATGCCCACCGCAGTGCTTGCGTCGAAGTCGAACCACGCATCGTGATAGCCCGCACCATACGCCACATTTGCGCCGTACGCCTCAGTCACTAACTGCGCCTGCGCCACACCCTCGGCGATTTCGTAGCTGCTGCCACTGAAAACGGAGCTGAACGGCACACCCAGCACCACGCTGACGCCGCCCTCCGTCTTGCTGCCCGCAGTGAAACCGGACGAGGTCTTCGGCTGCGCATGCAACATCGCGGCGACACTGAACACAACCATAAAGAGTAAAATCTTTTTCATATTTCAGGATTTTTTATTATTTCGATGTTATTTCAACTTTAGTTAAACATTCGCAAATCAATAATTGGTTAACGACAATAACAGAATTTCCCGCCTCAAAAAAGGCAGGTAAACAAAAAGAAACAAACACAAAGGAAAGCTAAGCCCCGTTCTCTACATGGAATAGGGGGGGGGTAATATATTGTGTGTCAAATAGTTAAATATAAACATTGTATTGCTAACCTTACTTTCAACAAGATGCAAAAATACAATTTTTTTAATACCGTATGCAAAAGAAAAAAAACTGGTTCAAAGTTATAGTCAATAGTCATAGTCATAGTTTATGTCTAAGTCAACGTCAGAAGTCATATCCCGCGCTGATATAGAACCCAACCTTGTTAAACGCGCTGTTCCAGTGCAGGTTGGCCAATAGAGGGCCGAACTTTGAGTTGTAGCCGAACTGGAGGCCGGCGGCATAAACGGAATGCTGCAACTTTAGGTCGTCCCAGCTGTCCCCGTCGTGCAGGGCGGCGCCGATGGCCGACAGGTAGAACTTCTTCGCAAATTTGAAACGCAGCTCGAGGTCGGTTACGGTCAGCAGGTTTTTCCGGTTACTGACCGCATTGTAGCCGATAAACGGAATCTGCTGCTCGTAATACCGTCCGGACATGGTACCACCGACGTAATTTAACATATATGAGTTTTGGTCGGTGTTGCCAAAGATATAACGTCCGTTGGCGGAGGCCAGAATGGAGAAAAATTTGCATACGGGAATCACGCCGTGAATGCCCGTCGCCGCATAGTGAGTGTTGTGGAAGTCATAGTCGTAACTGGCTGTCACGCGCAGACCGCGGTCCGGGAAATAGCGGGTGTTTTCGTGGTCGTAGGTGAATCGCATATAGACATAATGGTGATAATTTTTCCAGTTCCAAATGGTTCCACTGCTAATGTTGTCAGGACTTATAAGCATATAGTAAGGCATGTATTCAATCCGGACTCCTGCGAGCAGGTTCACTTGGCTCCATCGCGTGCTCGCAATGTATGCCCTTGCCTCATTATGCCAGAGGCGTTCACAATACTGGAAATCATACGAATGATCCACCGTGCCAAACACAGTACGATAGAGTGTCTTGGCGGAAACGCCGAACTTGAGTCCTTTTTTCGGCAGATAATACCATTCCACTTTAAGATACGGGGACATGGAGAGCCTGAGGGTGACATCACAGAGGGAGCCAAAGATTTTGTTCCTCCCAAAGCCACCGTTGATGATGGCGGCGAACCAGTCCTGAGAATCCATCCGCAACCCGATACCGATGGAGTTCTGAGGCCGCTTCTCACACTTGAACACTAACCGATAGCCATCGATGCCATCGGGTTCCAATCGGTAGGAGACCTGAGAGAAGGCCATCGTGCCGTAAATGATGGCCTGTGACAATTCGAAATCGTGTTTGTCGTAATATTCGTTCAGCTTGAGACGCACTTTCCTGTCGATGTATTCCTGCTCCTTTTGTGACATTCCTTCATACACCACTGCGGTGATTTTGAGTTTCGTTTCTGCCGAGTTGACGGCTTTCTGGTTATGCAGGATGCGCCCGCCCCGCCCGACAATCCGTGCAATACTGTCAATTTCGTGCTCGTGTTTGGCGGCTTCTTGGTAACCACGGCTTATCAGCGTGGCAATCTCCTCGGTTCCGAAAGTCAGCATCCCGAAACCCGAAATGTCAGGCGTGATATAGACAGTTGTGTTTTTGACATTGCGATTGTGCGCCTCCAGACCACCGGAATATTGTGCGGTCTGCATAAGAACATCCGCCATGTTGTTCACTTTCTGGTAATCCCTCGGCATGGTCATTTCCACCCCGATGATGATGTCCGCGCCGGCCGCCTTGGCGACGTCTGTCGGGAAATTGTTCTTGGTGCCGCCGTCCGAAAGTATCATGGAATCCACGCGCACGGGCATGAAATACCCCGGAATGGACATGGTGGACCGCATGGCATCCACCATAGACCCCTCCGTCCAGTGCTTCTCCTTCTGCGACACAATCTCCGTGGCCACACAGCAATAGGGTGTGGGGAGGTCCAAAAAACTCATTTTCTGCTGATACCCGACCGAAAGGGCGCTCAACATGTTGTAAACGTTCAATCCGTACAGGATTCCAGACGGGAGGCTTTTCTTGAAATCCAACTTTGTGAAAGGAATGTCCAACACATACGTCCCTTTGTACATTTTTCTGGTATAAGTGTAAAAATCCATGGGGATATTGTCGCTCATCATTACATTCCAGTCAATGGAACGCACGATGGAGTCGATTTCCGTGGCGGAATAGCCCATGGCATACAAACCGCCCATGAGTCCGCCCATGCTGGTGCCGGCCACGAAATCCACCGGAATCCCCTTCTCTTCGAGATATTTCAGCACACCAATATGCGCGGCTCCCTTTGCCCCGCCACCCGCCAACACCAATGCCACCGTAGGACGCGACTTCCGTATCTCCGCCATTTTCTTCTGCATCTCGGCAAAGAAAACAGAATCGCTTGTCGGGTCATAACTGATATTGACCAGTTCGTATCTTTTTTGGGCGAACAAAGAAGTCGAAGAAAAGGTCAGCACTACACATAACAGCAACAACGTTAACCCACAGTGCCATCTTCGCGATTGTCTTATAGTTCCTTTATTCTTCATAAAACTCTTTAACTATAACTATGACTATAACTATAAAACTTAGACTTAGACTTTAACAAATGACTGTTTCACCTTTTTTCAAGTCACAAATCACAAATCACAAATCACAAATCAATAAGAATTCGCAAAAATAATTTTTTTTTTACGAATGCCGATCATATTAAAAAAAATGTATTTTTGCCGTGATATTAAAATGATATTATTTCAATTTCAAATCTAAAATTATAACATTATGGAATCCAAAGAGTTCAACAAACAATTGTCAGGTGGAAACAATGGTTTTCTTCACCTTGTTATCAATTTAGCCTTACTGGTTTTTTTCATCTGGATAGTGGTTCGTTTTGCCAAATTCGACTGCATGAAGGATGCCGAAGGCGAAATCACGCCATGGATACTGCTACCCATTGTATCCGGTTTCGTGCTATTTATCACCTATGTCCTGCATTTGGCAGGTTTTATGGTCGTGCAACCCAACGAGTCGCGGGTGCTGACATTCTTCGGCAAGTACTCCGGCACAGTGAAACAGAACGGTTTTTTCTGGGTCAACCCCTTCTATAGCAAAGAGAAGCTGTCGCTGAGAGCCAAAAATATGGACGTGGAACCTATCAAGGTGAACGATAAAAACGGCAATCCCATCATGATCGGCCTGGTTTTGGTGTGGAAGATCAGCGACACCTACAAAGCCTGTTTCGAGGTGGATTCCGACGTGCGCAGCACCATCACGGAAAACTCGATGAAGTCCGTCAAGAGTTTCGACTCGTTCGTGCGGGTGCAGAGCGATGCCGCGCTGCGCAAGGTGGCGGGCATGTACGCCTACGACAATATGGACCGCGAAGACCAAGAGGTGACGCTGCGCTCAGGCGGTGAGGAAATTAATGAGCAGCTAGAGGCCGAGCTGCGCAAACATCTGGAAATCGCAGGCATAGAGGTCGTGGAGGCCCGCATCAACTACTTGGCCTACGCTGCCGAAATCGCCAGCGTGATGCTGCGCCGCCAGCAAGCCGACGCCATCATCTCCGCCCGCGAAAAAATCGTGGAGGGTGCCGTCAGCATGGTCGATCTGGCCCTCAAGAAACTCTCCGCTGACAAAATCGTGGAACTCGATGAGGAGCGCAAGGCCGCCATGGTCTCCAACCTCCTGGTGGTGCTCTGCGCCGACGAATCCGCTTCACCGGTCATCAACACGGGAACGCTGTATCAATAACCGAATACAATTCCCGTTTTGTAGAGACGCGCCATGGCACGTCTCTACAGGACGTGGAAACATTGACCGTTATGAAGAAAAACTTCGCCTTACGAGTGGATTCAGAGATTTTCGAGGCCATCGAACGATGGGCTGCGGACGAGTTCCGCAGTGCGAACGGCCAAATCGAATGGATTCTGCAAAACGCTTTGAAAAAGGCAGGAAGGCTACCGAAGAAGAAAACAGTAGCACCAGATAATTCCGACATTGCCGAGTCTCAGTCAAAATAAGAATAAACAAGGGTGGGGGATAGTTTTCCCCACCCTTTTCGTTTTAAATTTTCCGTATTCAACTTTGCAGGTCTCTGCTATACGAATCCCATATTTGCGGGATTAGATTTTCTTCATTTTTATTACAACAAGAGAGCTGAAGGGAAGGCCGCTTTCAACGCCAGACTCGGAGTATGAAAGAACCATGTTGTTTTTGTCGAGGTCGTCAATGTTACACTCAGTGGAAATAGATTCACTCGTCATGGTCAGCGTGTTGTCTTTAACAGACCATGTGCCTTTGGATTCGACTTCGCCACCATCGGTAGTCCATAGAGAAGAATAAGTGTGATCCTTGTTGAAGGTGATGACGGTGGTTTCATCGGGCTCGAGCATAGATACGGGCTCACCGGCTACACCATTGATGGTCGTTGTGCCAATAACTTCTGTTTCTTGCCATTTCCCGATAATAAGTTTCTCGGTATTCTTTTCTTTGTTGCAGGACACCATTGCTATCGCAAATAATGCGATCACCAGAATAGATAATAATTTTTTCATTTTTTGTTGATAAATTGGTTTGTAAATGTATTTTCAGGTTGCAAAGGTATATTTTTTTTGATTTGATATACGGTAGGGTAAAAAAATGATAGTTTGTGTGATTTTGTCTTCTGGATTTTCGTGAAAATTTTATACCTTTGCAGTTTGATTTTTTTTGAATAAAATACCCTAATATGAAGAATATTCGCATCTTGTTGACAACCTGCCTGCTGGCGTGTCTGACATTTTTCACTTTCGCGCAATCCGTCACCCCTGTGAAATGGGCCTATAAGACGGTGAAAGTCAACGATTCCGTGGCGGAATTGCAATTCACTGCCAACATTGAGCCCAACTGGCATCTTTATGCACAAAAACCCGGCCAAGGGCAAATTGAGCTGCCGCTGGTGTTCAACTTCACCAAATCACCGAAATACGAGCGCATCGGCAAAGTAGCGGAGCCGACCCCTCAAAGCGATTACGACGACATCATGGATGCGCACTCCAACTTCTACACAAAACAAGTGACGTTCAAACAGCGCGTCAAGGTGAAAGACGACCAGCCTTTCACTGTACAAGGCAAGTTGGAAGGGCAAGCCTGCATTGAAGGCCGTTGCACTCCGATTGAAGAGAAGTTCTCTTTCGATCTCAAAGACTTCCATCCTGTAATGTCCTCTGTCGCAGAAGAGAATACAGAAACGGAAAACACAGACAACGAGACGGTTGAATCAGATGCAAACACGCAAACTGCGCAAATCGCCCCCGCCGCAGACGAACCCGCAGACAAAGCTGCGGAAGAAGAGTCCCTGCTGATGTACTTCCTGGGTGCTGTGCTTGGCGGTCTCGTCGGTCTGCTGATGCCGTGCGTCTTCCCGATGATTCCGATGACCGTTTCCTACTTCTCGAAAGACGGCAACACCGGCAAACGTAACGCGATGCTCTACGGCTTGTTCATCATCCTGATCTTCGTGGTGTTCGGTTTGGTGCTGTCGTTGATCTTCGGCGCGGACCTCGGCAACGTGTTAAGCACACACTGGATTCCGAACATCCTGTTTGCGGTTATCTTCTTCATTTTCGCTCTTTCGTTGCTTGGCTATTTTGAGATTACGCTGCCGAGTTCGTGGGTGAACGGTTCCGCCAAGCGTCAAAACGCCGGTAGTGTGGCCGGCATTTTCTTCATGGCTTTGACATTGGTACTTGTCTCATTTTCCTGTACGTTGCCCATTGCCGGCGCGGTGGCTCTCAACGCTGCTGGCGGCTCCTTCCTGAAACCCGTCATTGGCATGTTGGGATTTTCATTGGGTATCGCTGTGCCGTTCACACTTTTCGCGCTCTTCCCGAACATGCTGAAGAAGCTGCCGAAGTCCGGCGGCTGGATGAACACCCTCAAGGTGGTTCTCGCCTTCGTTGAATTGGCTTTCGCGCTGAAGTTCATCAATGTGCCCGACCAAACCTACCACTGGCGCATCCTTGACCGCGAAGTTTATCTTTCCCTTTGGATTGTATTGTTTTCATTGTTAGGGTTTTATCTGCTTGGCAAGATTAAATTCCCGCACGATGACGACTATCCTGTACAGAAGAGCTGGTTCCGTTTCCTGCTCTCTGTAGCCGTCTTCTCCTTTGTGGTCTATATGATTCCCGGTCTGTTCGGTGCCCCGCTGAAGGCCATTTCGGGCTGGTTGCCGCCGATGACCACCCAGGACTTTGACATTTCCAACATTGTGCGTACAGAAAGCGGTGCCGGCGGTGGACAGGCCAGCACCTACCAGTGGACGGAGGATCCGATGTACGCTGACAAATTAGAGATTCCGTTCGGTATTAAGGGCTATTTCGACTACGATCAGGCGTTGCGCGTGGCCAAGAAGGAAGGCAAACCCGTTTTCCTCGACTTCACCGGCCACGGCTGCACCAACTGCCGTAACGTGGAGAACGCCGTTTGGATCGATCCCGAGGTGCGACGCATCTTCGCCGGGGAGGTCATTGTCTGCACTATGTACGCCGACGACAAGGTGATCCCGCTGCCCGAAGAGGAGAAGGGCAAGCTCACCGACGCCAACGGCGACCCCATCACCATGTTGGGTGCCAAGAACCGTTACATCGAGCAGACCAAATACCACGAAAATTCCCAGCCCTGCTATTTCGTGGTGGATCCCGACGGCAACATCCTCTCCGGCCCGACTTATTACGAGCGCGACAAGGACAAATACATCGAATTTTTGCGAAAAGGAATTGATGCGTATAAATCAAATAATAAATAATAATTGGTAGGGGCGTATCGCATACGCCCAACATGCGTATCGCAAGCGCCCGAATTGCATGCGTCCGAATTGCATACGTTGTTGTAGAGACGTTTCATGAAACGTCTCTACAGGGAAAAACGAACGAAGATGAACAAAAATAAATGGTATATTAAATTATCCCTCAGTGTTTTGACGGGATTGATATTGTCCCTCGCGTGGTATGTGCGCGGGGTGGCGTTTATCATTATGCTGGCGTTCGTGCCACTGTTTTGGTTGAGCGACATTTCGCTGAAAGAGGGCAAACGCAACGCCTTCGGGCGCGGCATTTTGCTGTTTTATCCTGCCTTTTTCGTCTTCAACCTGATCACCACCTATTGGATTGCTTATTGCACGCTGCCGGGGGCTGCTGCCGCAGTCATTTTGAACGCATTGCTGATAACGTTGGTTTTTGCGGCGTGGCACGCCTGTCGCAAGCAAGTGGAAAATCGCGTGTTACAAGCGGTTATGCTGATTTCTTTCGTGGTGGCGTTCGAGTATCTGCATCTGAACTGGGATTTGACGTGGCCGTGGTTGGTTTTAGGCAACGTCTTCGCCCAAACACCAGGACTGGTACAGTGGTACAGCATCACGGGAACGCTGGGCGGTACTGCCTGGATTTTGCTCTGCAACTTCCTGGTTTACTGGGAGCCTTTAACGAAAAGGGAGCGGGAAAAACGTCCGCGCAAATATGGCAGCATTCTCACAATCTGTTGTCTTGTTTTGCCGATGCTCATTTCCTTGCTTATGTATGAGTTGGCCGAACGGAAAATTGATCGTTCCATCCCGATTGAGGCGGTCATCGTGCAGCAGAATACCGATCCGTGGGTGGAAGAGTACAGTCTCACCAACGAGCAGGAGGTTCAGCGACTGCTGGAGGTGGCCGGATCCAATATTGATGAGAAGACAAATTTGGTGATCACTCCGGAATCCGCCATCGCACACTCCATCGAAATGAACACATTGCGCCAGCACAGCTTTTTGGAGGGAGATACCCGCTATGAAGGTTTTGCCATTTTAGACAGTGTCATAGGACGTTATCCGAATGTTAATTTCGTTTTGGGATTATCCACCATCGGGATTTATGACCACAAGGTGTCGCCCGTCTCACAGGAGGTGGCTCCTGACAAATTCGTGGAATGGTACAACACCGCAGGGTTCTATAACAAGAATGGTCTTGTTAATTATTACCATAAGAGTCGTTTGGTGCCCGGTGTCGAAAAGATGCCTTTCCCGAAAGTGTTCGGTTTCTTGGGAAAAGTTTTGATTGAGCTGGGTGGTTCCAACTCCTCGTTGGGCACCGATACGGCCCAACGCACTTTCGCGTTCGATGTGGACGGACGCACTTTGCGTGTTGGGACAGGAATTTGTTATGAATCCGTATATGGCGAGTTGATGGGGCGTTTCGTGAAGAATGGAGCCAACATCCTTTCCGTCATCACTAACGATTCGTGGTGGGATGACAGCCCGGGGCATCGGCAGCATTTTGATATGTCAAGGTTAAGAGCCATTGAGACAAGACGTTATGTGCTTCGTGCCGCTAACGGGGGATTTTCCGGGGTGATCAATCCGCTTGGGGATGTGCTGGAAAAAACGAATTACAACGAGCGCACAGCTCTCCATGCGAAAGTTTATGCACAAGACAGGATGACTTTTTACGCCAAACATGGGGATTATTTAGCTGTGATTGCTATCTTTTTCGCAATATTTGGGATTCTTTATGCGCTGAGCGTGCCGGTTTTCCGTAAGTTACGGCATTAATGCCCTTTGAAGTCGGTTGCTATGACCTTGTGCGATTTTTTTTAAACAAATAAAAAAGTGAAGTGTCTGTATAATTGTCTCTCATTTTTGTTTTAAATGTAAACCATAAAAATTATGACAACAAGAAAATTTTTCGTATTGGTTAGCCTTTTTCTCGGTTGCATTCTTCCGATGCAGGCGCAAAAACAGATTTCGGCCAAACTGACCGATGCCACCGTTTATCTTCGAGGTGCCGCCCTCACCCACACCGCCTCCGCCACGCTCAAAAGTGGCAGTCAGGAGGTGATTATTGACGGACTGAGTCCCGACATTGAAATCAACAGCCTGAAAGTCAAGGCAAACGGTGTGCTCATCTCTGCCACTGAATTTTCGCAAGATTACCTCACACCACGAGAACAAGCCGCCCACATCAAGAAGCTTCAAGACTCACTGGACCTCTATCAGGAACAGCTGAAAGATGTTCAGAACGAGTTGGCCGTTCACAAACAGCTGCTCAAGCTTGTCACCGACGGCACCCAGAACAATATGAGCCAGAAGGAAGGTACAGTAACCATCGCCGACATCAACGCAAATATGGAACTCTACCGTACGAAAGCCGCTGAATTGCAAAAAAGCATTGACAAAGATAACAAGAAGATTGAGAAATTAAAGGAAACGGTTAATCGCCTGAAAAACCAGATTGACCAGGACGAGACGGCGAATTCTCAACTCAACGGAATGTTGCGTCTCTCCGTGAGTGTGCCGGAAAACATCACCACTACTTTCACTATCACTTACTTCACCAACATGGCACAGTGGGTGCCCTGCTACGACATCAATATCCCGTCAATGGACAAGTCCATTACGCTGCAGGCCAAGGCGAAGGTGAAACAGGTTACCGGCCTTGATTGGGATAATGTGAAACTCACGCTCTCCAATGCCACCCCGAATCGCTCCACCGTGGCACCGGTGTTCAAGACTTGGTTTCTAAAGTTTGAACGTCCGCAGCAGCACTATAACTCTTTAGCTAAAGGATATGAAGCGCCTACAAGCAATTCTGTATCTTATGCAGTTGCCGAAGAGAGTGCCTTAAGGAGCAATTTGTCAGCGGCTAGGCCTGCGGCTCCTATTTTGATGAACGATTTCGTTGAGGTGGAGGATCAGGACATTCAGGTGACCTACAATATAGCGGTTCCATACGACATTCCCGGCAACGGCAAGGAGAAGCTCATCGACCTGAAGAGTTACGATGTCAACGCCGATTTCAAGTACTACAGCGTCCCCAAACTGTCGGACGAGACCTACCTTGTCGCCACGCTGTCCGACTACGAGAAGTACAATTTGCTTCCTGGCGAAGCCACGGTGACGTTCAACAACACCTTCGTGGGACGTACGCGTCTGCGCCCGAACGACACGGAGAGCCAGATCACGCTGACGCTCACCACCGAGCCGCGCATGACGGTGAAGCGGGAGAAACAAAAAGACTTCTGCAGCACCAAGCACGTGGGCAATAACACCACCGTCACGCAGTCGTACCTGATCACTGTCAAGAACAACCTGAACCGCGCCGCCAAACTGACGCTGAAAGAACAGTACCCGATTTCCAACGACAAGGACATTGAAGTGAAGGACGTTACGATTACACCGAAAGCCACCTACGACAAGACTGACATCGGCGTGGTGACTTGGGATGTGGAACTGCAAGCTGGTGAGACACGCACGTTCACTGTTACATACAGCGTGAAGCACCCGAGTGACCGCACCATCGTCTGGTAAACGGCGAATAAGGTCGGCGAATAAGGTCGGCGGATAAGGTCGGCGGATAAGGTCGGCGGATAAGGTCGGCGAATTTTGCGAATTTTGCGAAAATTTTGTGTGTGTTTTGCGAAATGTTGCTGGTATTTTAAATATTTATTGTTAATTATTTAATATTACAGGTGCATTGTTGAATAAATAAATACTTGTCAATCATTAGATTACACAGAAAATCACCGGAATGTTATTTCCGGTGATTTTTTAATGAAAGAAATACATATCTTTGTCCGCAAACTTAGTATAAACAAAATGTACGTTGATATGAATGACAAAGTATTGTTCAGAAATGAATCCTACAACCTTATTGGCGCAGCCATGGCGGTACACAGTGAATTGGGATGTGGTTTCACGGAACCTATTTACCAAGAAGCGTTTGAAAAAGAACTCCTTTGGAGACATATCCCCTTTGAGCGGGAAAAGACATTCAAGGTGTATTACAAAGGTGCTGAACTAAGCAAGCGTTTTGTCCCGGATTTTTTTTGTTATGGGAAAATTATTGTAGAATTGAAGGCGGTGTCTGATTTGATAGGGGAGCATCATTCACAGGTGTACAACTACTTAAAGGCAAGTGGTGTGAATTTGGGGCTGCTGATTAATTTCGGAAAGACTTCATTAGATTATAAACGAATTCCCTGCACAACCAAATTTGTCGGCGAATGATTTGTCGGCGAATGATTTGTCGGCGAATTAAACAAATTAAGCGAATTGCATATACAAAATAAGGTCTAATATATAATATGGTATATTATTCGCATAATTCGCGCAATTCGCCGACTGCTATTCGCACAATTCGCGCAATTCGCCGACAATGTATTCGTAAAAGCTGTTTAATTACTCAAGTTAAATGTTGTAATTGTTTGTTAATTAGCTGTTTGAAATATATTTGCGTAAAATTTACGTAAATATGTTTTTGGTATTGGAAAAAGTGTATTTTTGCGTGAAATTTACGCAATTAAAAATTAGGCAAAAAAAGGAGGGAATCAGTATGAGTTACACTTACCAATATCCGCATCCTGCCGTGGCCACCGACTGCGTGGTGTTCGGCTTTGACGGCAAAGAGCTACAGATTTTGCTGATAGAGAGAGGTTTGGAACCATTTAAAGGAATGTGGGCCTTTCCAGGCGGTTTCATGCGCATCCAAGAGACAGCGGAGGAGTGTGCGAGGCGGGAATTGTCGGAAGAGACAGGACTTTCCATTCAGGTACTCAAACAGTTGGGTGTGTTTTCGGGCGTGAATCGAGACCCACGGGAACGTGTGGTCTCTGTGGCATTCTACGCGCTGGTATGCCCGTCAGACGTGAAAGGTGGCGATGACGCGCATGACGCACGGTGGTTCGCCCTTGACGATGTGCCGCAGCTCGCTTTCGACCACGACTTCATTCTCCGCAAGGCGATGCAGCAGCTACGCAAGGACATCTACTTCGAGCCGATCGGATTCGAGTTGTTAGACAAGGCGTTCACTATGTCGGAGTTGCAGCGGCTCTATGAGGCCATCCTCGGGGTGCGCTTCGACCGCCGCAATTTTGAGAAGAAGATGCTGCAGACAGGCATTCTGCAACCCGCCGATGAGGAATACGACTCTGTCGCGGAATCCTTGTCACGCTGCAACGCAGTTCCCGAACCGAAAAGGGCTTTCTTTGGGGAAAGGCGGGAGATGCGCACAAAAAGCATTGATGCGTTGTTCGGTGCCAAAGCAGAGAGTCCTTGCAAATCAAATGTTCTCGCAGACATTGCCCCTTGTGAGAGTATTTCTTCTATAGAAGATAATGAAAACGCCAGACGCAAACCCGGTCGGAAAGGGCGCAAGTTCTCATTCAACAAGGATAAATACGACCGATTCAAACAGGATAATAATTTTAGGTTTGAGTTCTAATCGGATATTTTTGACTATAACGTTGAACTATGACTTAGACTTAAACTTAGACTTAGACTTAGACTTAAACATTGGCTATTAGCTGTTAGCTGTTAGCTAAACGCCAAAAGCCATCATATAAATACTTCATCAATTCAAAAAATACAAAGTTATGTTTACAAAAAGATTCAAAAAACAACAGGAAGTCACAGACAATCAAAGTGAAAACACCAACACCGTTCCTCAAGAGAGTAAGAATGGGGAAAAGCTCAAGGTCTATAACCTCATCATCCTTGACAAAAGCGGTTCTATGAGCAGCATCGCCGAGGCTGCCATCTCCGGTTTTAACGAGACTGTGGGCGGCATCCGCTCCGCGCAGGAACGTCTGGCCGACTCGCAGGAACACTACGTTTCCCTATACGTGTTCTGCGACTGCGACAAGCATTACATCTACGAAAACGTCCCCGTAGAAGAGGTCAAGACACTGACATCCAAAGAGTACCGTCCTTGCTGCTGCACCCCGCTGTTCGACGCTATGGGGGTCTCCCTGAACCAGCTGCTGAACAAAATCCAGTCGGACAAGAACGCCACCGCCGCCGTCACGGTCATCACCGACGGTTTGGAAAACGCCTCCAAAGAGTACTCCGGTTCAGCCATCAAAGCCTTGGTGGACAAGCTGAAAGACGAGGAGGGTTGGAACTTCGCCTACATCGGCACTAACCAAGATGTGGATGCCGTAGCCACAAGCATCTCCATCACCAACACCATGTATTTTAACGATAACATGGAAGGAATGAAAGCTGCATGGGATAAGGAGAGAAAGGCCAAAAGAATGATGTTTGAGCGGATGCAGGAGGACCATGCCTGTTGCTCTGCGGCGCCCGAACCAATGAGTGCAAAGGTCATGAAGCTGTTCCGTGCGAGACGTAACCGTGAGGAGAAGAACTACCGCTCCATGGACGAGTTCCGCGACCGCATCACTCCCAACAACATAACCACGCTGAAAGACAACGAGATTTTTGTGTTCGGAAGCAATTTAGCAGGGATGCACGCAGGCGGTGCAGCGAGAATCGCGGTCGAAAAATTCGGCGCGGTCATGGGACAAGGAGTCGGTTTGCAAGGACAAAGCTACGCCATCCCCACGATGCAGGGCGGCGTGGAAACCATCGTGCCCTACATCAATGAGTTCATCAAGTTCGCGGACTGTCATCCCGAGCTGACCTTCCTGGTGACACGCATCGGCTGCGGCATCGCCGGTTTCACCGACGAGGAAATCGCCCCGCTGTTCGTGAGAGCAATCAACTTACCCAACGTGCATCTGCCGAAGGAATTCTGGGGAGAGCTGGTGTAAAAAAGATCCCCCTTATACCATCTGTAGAACTGCTGCAAAATATAGTAGGGCTGCCGCAATGCGACAGCCCTACTATATTTTACGATTATCAAATGTTACGACCTTCTGAATTTATGAAAATCGCTCGCATCCCACGACTGGTACAGCAGGATGTGGTGGATTTCGTTGATAATCAGGATGAAAAGCCGCAAATCATTGTCGGCGAACCATTTGATGGCCTCCGTTTCCTTGCGACAAGCCGCCGCAAACGTAGCTAAAAACGTGCAGTGGTACTTGTCTAACCACGCGATGGCGGCATCCTCGTTGTCAATGGCGTTGCTCAGCACTGCAAACTCAGGATAACCGTTCTCCAACAGCCACTGCAACGCCGCCTCGTTGGAGTGTATCGCCGATGACAAGGCCTCCAGCTCGCGATACCCGTTGTTCATCAGGAAATCGCTGAACTTCCGGTCGCCCTCCAGACTTTTGAGGAAGGCCATCAGGACTTTTGGGTCGTAATCCAGCAAGGATCTCATTTGAGTATATCGAAACTTTTGAAAGAATCGTACGTTTTGGGCTTATTTCGTTAAAATGTACAATGTACAATGAACAATGTACATTGTAATTATCGCAGTTTGACTGCAATTACAGTATCATCATTGTACATTGTACATTCTACATTGTTCATTGTTTAAGGCTCACCGTCTTGTTGAACACCAGCTTCTCCTCACTCGAGTCGGGATCGCAATAGAAGTAGCCGATGCGCTCAAATTGGAAGTGCTTGATGGAGGAAGCCTTCTCGTAGGTGAGTCCTTCTTCCACCCAAGCTTGCTTGATTTCCAGCGAGTTGGGATTCAAGTTGTCG
>JAEEKL010000252.1 GCA_016282395.1 Bacteroidales bacterium | reverse complement strand
GTGACCGAAGATGTGTGTGTCCGCTTGTGCGGGAACAATGGATGATGTTCCGGGCGCTTTCGGGGTATGGAAACCGAGACCGCGCACCTGACAGTTATGCATCGGATGCATTTTCGTGAACTCCTCCACCGTGGCTTCCGACAAGTAACGTTGGGCATTGAATACCCCATCGTTCTGTATCATCAGGAAAATGGCAGCGAGTTCTTCCGCGGTGGTGAACAATCCGGCATTTCCGGCATTCCCGTTCATCAAAGCGGAAGTCTGGTCGTGTACATAGCCGTGTACCAGCTGTTTACGGAACAATTTATCCTCTTCCGTCGGAGCGATTTCTTTGCGCGGAAAACCTTTCGACAACGGACGGAACGTCGTGTGCGAAAGACCCATCGGCTGGTAGAAATTCTTATCCAAAAACTCTTCCATCGGTTGCATAGTGATGGTTTCCACCATGTCTTTCAGTAGGAAAAAGTTCAAATCGCTGTATTCGTACTTTTTTTCTTTCAATTTGCAGTGGGCCACCTTGTAGCGTATGGTGTCAGGATAATCTTTGCGCAGATAGAGATGGTCAGCCACTTGAATGTTGAAATGCTCGGTTTTGTAAGCCCGCAAATACCGTTCATCGCCCATTATCGACTTGTAGAACGGGATAAACGACGGCATTCCGGAAGTATGCGTCAGCAACTCTTCCAACGTAAGATTGGCTTTGTCGGTTCCCGCCAAGTAGGGCAGATATTTGCCGATTCTGTCGGAAAGCTGAATCTCGTGATTGTCATATAACTTCATGACAGCCAATGTGGTAGCGGCCACTTTTGTGACCGAAGCCACATCATACAGTGTTTGATTTGTCACTTTGTCCTGCCGGTTGTAGTCCAGATATCCGAAAACCTTCTGATAGACTGGTTGTCCGTGATGGAGGGCGATTACCGCACAACCCGGATAGATGCGGTTGCTAATGCCATCTTGGAGAATTTTGTCGATTTCCTGGGTAATATTGTCAGGCAAGGCCGAAATATTATCGGAGGATTTTGAAGGCAGGATGCCGCTTCCCGCAGGGTAACCATTGATGCTGACTGGCAAGGTGCCTTCAAAGTCAATTTGTCCGAAACAGGCCTTCATGGCCGCCGCCACGGTGGTCGGGGAGAATTGATAAGCATCGATCACCGCACGATAATCGCTTAAGGAGTCGAAAGCGTTGAGGGCGTAGGGGTTTCCGAGATGCAGCAGAATGACGGATTTCTCCTTGGCAAGACGGTTGAGCAGACGCACAGACGACATGTCGATGCCGTAGTTGGAGCCACCTAACTGGTTGGAGCCGCCAAACGCCACAATAATCTGGTTGTAAGGAGCCAGCTTCGCCAAAATTGCCGACTGGTCTTTGGCAGCCACCTTTTTGTCGATATAGTAGAAAGGAATGTGCCGCTCTCCCACGATTTGTTCGTATTCGTTCTTGTATGCTTTTCTGTCCACGCACAGAAACGCCGTGTTGTCAGCATTTTTAGCGTTCAACGGGAGAATATTGTCATCGTTTTTCAAGAGCGTGAGGGCTTTTTCCTCCAATTGGCGGTTAATCCAGACTGCTTCGGAACGGTTCAGTTTTTCCGGGATGGTTGAGATATTGGAGGGAGTGTGTTTGGTGATGCCGTGACTTTCCTTGAACTGGAGAACCCGCAGACATCGTTCGTTGATGAGTTCTTCTGGAATAACATCTTGTTCCACAGCCCGTTTGATGGCCGAGATGATGGAATCGGTTTCGCCAGGCAGCAACAGGATATCGGCACCGGCGAGCAGGGCGCGGATTTCCACATCCCCTTCGAAACGGTTTTGGTTGCGCACCCCCTTCATCTCCATTCCATCGGTGATAATCAATCCATTATAGCCCAATTCTTTTTTAAGAAGCTGAGAAACAATAGCATAGGAAAGCGATGAGACGGAGTTGGGTTCTGGGTCGAGCGCCGGGATATTAAGATGCCCGACCATCACCATGTCGGGGTTTTCGTTGATGAGCTGCCTATAGGGATAAAGCTCCATTTCGTCGAGGTCGATTCGGCTTTTGCGGATGACGGGCAGTCCGAGATGCGAGTCGGTTTCGGTGTCCCCGTGGCCGGGGAAGTGCTTGATGGAGGTGACGATGCCGCCGTCCTGCATCCCGTGCATGTAAAGGGCGGCCTTGCGGCACACTTTGTCGCGATTTTCACCGAAGGAGCGGCTGTTAATCACAGGGTTGCGGCTGTTGTTGTTGATGTCGATACAAGGGGCGAAGTTGAGGTTGATGCCCACGGCTTTGCACTGTTCGGCAATTTCGCGTCCCATCTGGTAGATGAGCGAGTCGTTTTCTTCCGAAAGTGCGCCGAGAGTCATCTGCCGCGGGAAGGCCACGCAGCTGTCGAGACGCATGGCCGGGCCCCATTCGCCGTCAATGGCCACGAACATCGGGATTTTGCTCACCGCCTGTATTCGGTTGGTGAGAAGTGCCTCTTTCTTGGGCGTTCCCTTGAAAAAGCAGACCCCACCGGGCTGTATGCGCCTCACCTTCTCCACCAATTCGCGATTATACTTTTCGTCTTCCGTGGAACTCACGCGGATGATGATCAATTGAGCGATTTTTTCCTCAAGGGTCATTCCGTCCAAGAGTTGGAAATTCCGGTCGGGCCGCTGCACTCCGGAAGAAATCATCAAGATGAGCAGGGCGCAAAGGACGGTACTATATCGAAAGAAACTTTTCATACACAGGTTTAATGGAATCGGCAAAAATACTATTAATATCAATCCGTTGGATAATATTCAAACCGGCAAAAAATGTTTTGTTCTATAAGCTGTATCAGTATGGTGGATTATATCAGTGCTCAGCGAGGAGCGTCAGTAACAGGATTGCGGTGATGAGAGTGCTGTTCATGAGAGTGTTCTCTTACAAGAATAGAGTTCAATCATGTCAAACCAACGTCATGGTGCTGAATGTTTTAGCAAAACGAGTCACACCCTCTTGAATACGCAGTTTCGTCTTGGGCGATGGTTTGCGGTAGCCAGTCACATAATGGCTTAATTGCTTACAATTTATACCTGTAGCCTTCGACAGCCCGGTCAATGTGAACGGTGAATATTTAAGGAACGAGATAGTATCGAACACATACTCGAATTCCAAACTGTCAAAATCAAAAGAATTACCATTGGCAGCAAATTCCCGTTTCATCTCTTCTTTGCATTTGAGAAAATCGCTTTTCGCCTCCTCTATAGTATTCCCTTGACCGAGTAACATGAAATCCAACGATTCGTCATCCGTATAGATGTCGTAATCTAAATCCTTGCCTGTTTCAATTATTGCTTTAACTTTCATATCTGTATGCTTTATTTCGTCATTAATTCACTCCTGCCATTTTGAGAATTTTATTAAGTGTTCCTGTTTTCACCTCTTGTGACTTATGATGTCCCGTTTTGAACATTTTCTTTGTAATTGGACTATACCAAATGGGATGATCACTATTGTCAACAGGGTAACACCCCGCTTTCCTCAATTTTTTTTCAAGTTCCGAATACTTCATTTTCTCTGGTTAATTTAACGCGGCAAAGATAGAAAAAAAACTAACATACAAAGCTACCGTCTTCTTGCGCTCACAATCCTTCCGATGTACTGGTGGTGGATGCCGGCGGGGAAGTTCTCGTAGCGTTTGCGCGGAATCTCTTCGAAACCTCGCTGGTCGAAACCATCACGGTAGATGACCTCGCACTCATAGACCTCGCGGGCCTCCAAATAATACGGTGCACCGTGCTCGGTATAAGCCACATGCAGGCCTAACGCCTCGTCCTTGTTGCCGTCGCGGCCGCTGTGCGTGCCCATGTACTCGAGAACGTCTTTGCGATCCTCATCGAAGACCATGACGGTGAAGTATTGGTAGCGTTCCATGAATTCGTAAGTGTAGCGGGCGGGTGCGACATACACCGTGATAGTATTCACGTTGTGACCCCACACGTTGCCCATTGCGCCCCAGCCGATGGTCATGGCGTTGTGGCGGCGAACATCACCGGAAGCTAACAACAGACCGTTCCCCTTGAACCACGTGAACGGGTTGAGGTTCGGCGATTGGGTGTAATCAAACTCCACGAAATCAGACTCTTGAATCGGACGAGCTTCGGCTATAGGCTGTTTGCCACCATAGACGTTGTAGGAGATGTTTTCGGGATTCCATTTGTCTTTGGGTTTGTTCTCGCCGGCAGGGTAGCCGATGACGATGGTATTGAGCGGGATGAGGTTTTCGGGCAGCTTCAGGATGGCGGAGACATCCTTGCAGCGATTTTGGTCGGGGAAAGTGCCGGTCCACACAGCTCCGAGTCCCATGGCATTGGCGGCCAGGAGGATGTTCTCGGTGGCGGCGGAGCAGTCCTGCACCCAGAACATGCGGGCCTCGCCGTCAAGAGCCTTCTTCATGTCGCCGCACACCACGATGGCGAGGGGTGCGTGCGCGGCCATGCCTGCGTAGGGGTTGGCCTTGGCCAGCTCTTTCAGCTGTGCCCTGTCGGTGACCACCACGAAGTGCCACGGCTGCTTGTTCACCGCGGAGGGAGCCGCCATGCCCGCACGGAGCAGCTGCTCGATCTGCGCCGCATCCACGGGTTTGTGAAGGTAGCTTCGCACGGAGGTGCGCGTCGCGATATTCTCCAACGCGGCATTTTTGTAACTATCTGATTTCTGCGCTTCTGCAATATTTTCAGAAGAAAACACCATCGTTAAAATCAACATGGACATCGTTAAAATTTTTCTAGATTTCATATTTTTCTTTTTTTGAAAAGGCAAAAGTACAAAAAAAGGGGACTCTTTTGGAATCCCCTTAAAAGATATTTTCAACTACAAGTTTATTTCATAATCGTAACTTTGTAGTTGTCAACGCCCTTATTGGTAGCGACATTCACAATGTATGTGCCTGTTGCCACATTGAGGTTGACAACCTCGTGGGAACTGTGAATAGAGCCGCTATAAAGCAGTTTTCCGTAAATGTCGAAGATGCGCACATTGTCAATGTCCAAACCGGTGATGTTGACAATATGGACGTTTTGGTGCTCCGCATACACTTTGATTTGATCCTTTACGAGATTGTCGATGCCAGTTATTGTGGTGACATCTGTGGTGAACGGTATCATGTTGGACCATTCGCTGTGGTTGTTGTCGGAGCAGTTGGCACGAACCTGCCACAAATAGGTCGTGTTCGGAGTCAGTCCGGTCAACAGGTAGCTACTGCCGAAGATGGAGGGAACAGTGGTGACATTACCCGTGGGGGTCTTGTATTGGATGTCAAACGAGGTAGCTGTCGGGTGTGACCAGTGCAGTTCCGCAGAGGTGCTGTCAATATGGCTGGTGAACAGGAAAGAGGGAATCTCGCAATCCGCCGGTCTGAACGTCACGTGGATGGTGTGATTGTCCGTCACATTTGTGAAGATATAGCTGTTCAGCGCACCCATATTCATATTGTCAACCAACACACTCTCCACCACATAGCCATTGGCGGGCGAAAAGATGTAAGCTTGGGTGTTCCCAAAATTGACCTGGGTGTTGCCGCTCGGCGTGATGGAACCGTTAGTGCCGGTGGAAGCGATGATGGTGAACGTCTTGGGAACCATCACGGCTGTTATCGTCTGGTTGGCGGAAACGGCGGGAAACACATACGTGTAAACGTCGTTCACATGCGTGGCATTGCCGATGACATTCGCGCCGTTCACGTTAATCGCGGAAACGGAATATCCAATGGAGGGGTTAATTACAAAGGCTGGGGTGGCTCCGTTCAGAACGGTGGTGGTGCCGGGTGTGATGACACCGTTGGCAGGCTGTGTCACCGTAATCGTGTATGTGTTGGCGGCAAATTCGGCATAAATGATGTGGTCTGCCGTCACGTTGTTGAAGCTGTACGTGGAAACGGCGCCCACAGATTGTCCGTCCACAAACACATCGCTCACATGGAATCCCGTGTTGGGCGTGATTGTGTAGGTCTTGCTGCCATTGTAAGCCATTGTGGTGACACCCATGTCGGAAATCGTGCCGCCGTTGCCTGCCATGGCCGTAATCACAAATTGCGATACGGCAAACGTGGCGGCAATGGTATGGTTGGAGGTCAGCGGGGTGAAAACATACGTGGTGACTGCGCCAACAGACTCGTTATCAACCGTCACATCCACAATCTCGTAACCCTCGTTAGGCGTGATGAAGAAGGTAGGAGTGGCTCCCAATGCGAAACTGCTGGAACCCGGCATGATGGCACCGTTAGTTCCCGCATTCACCGTCACACTGAACATTATCGGGGCGAACGTGGCACTGATATTGTGGTCATTGGTTATTTGGGCAAACGTGTGGGTGATGGCGGTCAGACCGTCAGTTTGGGTGTAGGTGTAGGTTTCCCCGTCAACCGTCAGGGAAGCGATGTAATAACCTTGGTTGGCGTTGATTTCATAAACGGCATCCTGATTGTAGAAGTAAGAGGAAATACCGGCAGGGGAAACGGTGCCGTTGCTGCCTGCGATAGCCGTCACAGTGAATACATTTTTGACGAACTGCACCTCATACAGATAATCGGACGTGATGTCCGTCAGTACCTCCGTATATCCCACAGTGGGATTTTCGACAAACAACTCGACATGGTTGCGGCGGATGCTTCCGATGTGGTAGCCCGTATCCGGAATGGCTGTGAAAGCATACACGTAGTTGGGGTCATATTCAAATTCCGCGCTTGCGGAAACCGTGCCGTGACCATAACTGCTGGTCGTAATCGTATAGTGATTCTTGGAGAAAACCACATTAACAGTATGATAACCATACAGATGCTCGAAAGAGTAGAGTTCAATGTTGCTGTGTTCCACCCCGTCAATAACAATGCTTGACACATGGTAACCCGGAGCAGGGATAAAGGTACTCAACAGGTTGGAATTGCCAGACATCGTGACCGTATAAACCGCCGGCGTGGTGGAAGCGTCCGCCACAAACTCGCCGTTGATGGTGCCTTTGCCTTCCAAAACCGTGTAAACAATCGTCGCATCGTCAAAAGCGGTTACCACATGGATGTTCTTGTCCTCCACAATGTTGTCCAATGACAAGGTGTATTGGGTGTCATTGACTTGATTCAGATTAGCAGTCACATCCAACCCGTTGACTGTAACGGAATGGATGTGGAAATGATCGGTCAGCGTAAGAACACCGGTGTGGGAGCCGCCGTAGGCCACCACTTCATGATTTGGTGTATAAACTGCACCTACTACGGCGAAATTATCATCCGCAGACATCAGGTTGGAGACCGTGACGTTCACCTCGCATGTGCTGGCAGCGAATGTCACATAGATGCTGTCGCCGTTCTGAGGAACGAAAGTGTAGTATTGCACTGCGGCATGGCTTCCATTCGCCCCGCTCACAAGCTGAGCGTTCTTATAGATGGCCGAAACGTGATAACCGGGCTGCGGGACAATGGTGAGGGTGTAGAACTCGCCTTTGGTCGCTTCAACCGGGCCTTCAGGGGTGCCGGTGCCGTGTTCGGCGTAAGTGGCGGTGAAGTTGACCACCTCTTTCACGGCAAAGTCATCCATGCTGAAACCGAAATGTTGCAACGGGCTGGCAGAGCGGATGGCGAAACGGTAAACCCCGTCTTCTGCCACATTGATGAAATTATGGGAACGAACCATGTTGGCGTTGGAGAAAGCCTCTGCGGAGACTTGCTGAATCAGGTCAAATCCGTCGGCTGTTTCGGTACACAGATAGACTTCAAACGCTTCCGACAACATCGGATCCACGGCTTTGTAAGAATAGGCGACATCGTAACGTCCGGCGGGAATAAATATGTTAGGCGACATCGTGTACTCACTTGCAGCACCAGACAGGTAGTTGTGATACATTCCCTCGGAAATGGTAATCCCTTGCACCTCATTGTCTATGGTAAAACCATTTAGGTCAAAATGACAGGTGATCCAGTTGTCATGGGCAACTCCGTCGTTAAACGGTTCGAGGTAAGGAACTGTGGCCGGTTCGGAAACCGTATCTTGTTCCGTCGTGAATGTGTAAGGTCCTGCCCATGCGCTTTCCGAAGCCTCGCTACAAATGGCTTTAGCATACACATCGTAGGCTGTTCCTGCTGCGAGGCCGGTCAGGGAGAAGGAGTTCGTGTTTTGCAGCACAAGGGTTCCAGAACCTGTTGCGAAACCGGATTCGCCATATTGGATTACCCAAGAACTTGTCTGCATGGAATCCCACGAAACGTTGGCGCTGTGCTTGGAGATTTCGTTGATGGTCAGTTGCGCGGGGGCAGCACAAGAATAGGGTGTGTTGAACGTGAGTTCTGCCCAATCGCTGTATTCGTCAGTATCGCACATTGATCTCACACGCACGTTGTAGGTCACGCCTTCCGCAAGACCGCCCAACATAAAAGTAGAGAAGTTGTGTATAGGCACAGAAATCCACAAGGCGGCACCCGCTTGTGCATACTGCAACTCGTAATTGTTTATGCCGGGAACAGGAATCCAAGTGATGACCGAGTTGTTCTGGTGATACATCACGGTCAGATTTTTTGGTGCGGGGCAGTTGGCCATGGTGGTGAAAGATGCCGCAGCCTCACCGCTCATACCATTGATGCCGCAGTCGGTCTTGACACGCACCTCATAGTTGGTGTTCTGTGCCAAACCACTCAGCGCATATTGGTTTGTGGAGACGCTGACAGTTGTCCAGTCGTTAGCATTTTCACCCTTGTAGCTCACTTTCCAGGCATTGGCGTCATTTGCCGTCCATGAAATGATGGCGCTGTTGGTGGTGACGTTAGATACATTCACCTCGGCAGGTGCGGCGCAATGGGCGTCATTGCAAATGCTGCTCAGATAGTCAATCTTCATGTTCGGCAGGAAGCCGTTTTGGATTCCTGATTCAGCACCAGGATGCTCAGCGTATGTGGCATCACCGTCAGCACTTCTGGACAAACAGGCGTTGTTGGCGAAAGAATAGTTGTAATAAAGGCTGTTCCCGTTGTTGGAGGCGCGGGACACCACGACAACTAAATTGTCCTCGGCGTAATAATAATACGGATTGTCCAAGGTGAAGGTTTCCCAACCCGCAGTGTTGCCGATGGTTCCGTTATTGCTTTCATATACAAGAGTCAGATTCTCCATAGGCACCCAATCGTTAGCGTTGGCATGCTCGTACATTTCGGTGGTGCCGAGATAAATCTTCAGGGAATTGTAGTCAAGGGCATTGGCTTCAGCCGTTTCCCAAGACAAGCTGTTGATGTATCCGGAGGTGGCAAAATTGGAGGACGGGTAAATCATTTGTGTCCAAGAATTGCCGAGATCGGAGTTCGTCGGCGTTGAGGTAGTACTGGCAGTGCCGTTCCCGATGGTCAATTCAACGGGAGTTGTGGTGGTCGAAATACACGGAACGATGAAATGGGCATATTTCCACGCGCTGAATGTGGTTTCGCAAATAGTCCTGACTCGCACATCATACGTCTTGTCCGTGGAAAGGTTGTTCAATGTAACACTGGAAGAAGTGGTGTTCACACTTTGCCAGGCATCGGCATCGGAAGCCTTGTATTGTAACATCCATGCGTGTTGTCCCTCAGGATATAGCCAATTGACCGTGACAGAATGCCCGTTTAATCCAAAAAAGATTTCGGACACCATCGAGCAGGTGGTTTCCATCGTCACATTGTCAATGGCTGCGGGAGTCTGGTTTCCGATTTCAGTATCATTACGCCATGTGAAGACGATTTTCTTGTCACCGGCAAACGAGGCGGGAATCAGAACGGTCTGGCGAGTGAACGTATTCACGTTGTAAAATTGTGCCAAATAGTTTGTTGGAAGAACTCCCTCTTCGGGAGCCTCATCCATGACAGAAATCTGCAGAAAATCCTCGGTGTTACCCACGGTTCTGCAATCGAAGCTCAGCAGCACATCAGATGCGGGAAGGGTGATGTTGAGATAGGCGTGGGAAACAGAAGCGGCATTCGGATTATACACGTTGTTGATACCTGCCATATTGGAGACGAATAGCTTGGCGTTGTCAAAGAGGTTGTTGGCATTTCCGATGTACCATTTATTCGTACTGATGTTGCTGTGATCCATCGTCCAGGCAAAACTCTCGCCGCCCTCGAAAGAGCAGGAGTAGGGGATTTGGGGACGCACAATGTCGCTGTTGCGGCGGGGATAGATTTGGGGAACACCGTTGTAAAGACCCACCAATCCCACCACTGTGGCTTTTTCGCCTCCGTTGAAGGTGGCGGCGACGGTTTTGAAGTTGTTATATATAAAAATGGTATCCGTTCCCTGGACGAAATTCACCCCGGTTTTGGAGTCCGTGGTGAACGAACCGGCCTCGAACTGGCCGTTTTTAACCACGACTAACGCGGAAAGATACTGTTCAGGATTGGCCATAAGCTCTGCAACGGTCACTTCCACGGGGGCAACCGCATGAGGGGTGGCATTCACCGATTTACCCGAATTGGTCACGGGAATCATCTCCGGGATGCCATTGTAAAAAGAAAGCGTTCCCACTAAAAGGTCAACCGTCTCTCCTTCTTCATATTGAGTGGTAATAACTGCAGGATTGTTGTCATAAACTAACAAACCAGACCGTTGTATAGGGTCTTCACTCATGAAATAGATGTTTTGCCCATCCCTGAAGACGAAATCCATCTTTGTGTTGGTTTCGGAAATGGCATACAAATTGTCGGGAACACCGTGTTTGAAACCATAAAGGTTTACGTATTCGGGAAATTCATACGTGGCGTGAGCCATGGCGCTGGTGTCTTCGCCGAGAACCGCGTATGCATGGACGGTAGTGGTGGTGTTAATCTCAATCGGGGTTAAGTAAGGTGTGTAAAATTGACCGTCATTGAAGGTGTACAGGATTTCAGCACCCGGGGTGGGGCAGGTCATGCTGAGCGAAATGCTGTTATAGTAAACACCCGGTTGAAGACTGAAAGTGGGGGCTGCCACCACAGGTACCTCGATAGTCGTGTAGGTGATGGTGATGGAGGTGATACGCAATTGCGAATTGGTTGTGGCAGCGTTGTAGAATTTCAGGCTGGAACTTGCTTCGATGTCGGTGATAGAGTAAACGAACGTTTCGTCAGCGTTGACAATCACGGTATTGCCACCGTCAACCGAATATCCGACAGGCGTGGCGTAGCCGCTGATGGCGTTGATGGTCAGCCCTGTGATTTGGTAGCCAAACGCAGGGGTGAGAATCATGGCGTTGCCCAGGGCATTTGCCGGATCGGCATAGAAACGCAGGACAGAACCTGAGTTGAAATACTTCGGGCCGTCGGTGCCTGAACCTTGTCTGTCCGCACTGTAGGAGATGATACCGTTGATGTCACCGTCCGGCAGAAGCTGTCCGTTGGAGAATCCGGCATCTGCGAACACGAATGTCACCTCGTCTGCAAAAAGAGAATTTGCCGCCATCAGCATAATCAGCAAGAGAGCGGCAAAGTGTCTGACTGTTTCAGTCAACCTCTGGAAAATGTAATTTTTCCTCATAATGGTTTTTGATTTTATGAATAAATTATTATTATATCTTAAAAATATTGCAAAATTAATATAAAGTAAAAAACAATCCGCAAAAATACATTTTTTTCCATTTAGAAAAATGCTATCTTTGCCCCCGTATTCTGAAACGTAAAATTCAAAAAATATGAAAGACAACATCACCATGAGTTTGAATCCGCTTGTGAATTATTTCAAAAAAAGTCCTAAAGAATTCACCAAGGCGGATATGATAAAGTATGTGGAAGAGAACAACATCCCAATGGTCAACTTCCACTATGTTGCCGGCGATGGTCGCATCAAGACGTTGGGTTTTGTGCTGCACAGCCGCGAGTATTTGGAACAGATTCTCTCCAACGGTGAACGCGTGGATGGCTCCAACATCTTCCCCGCTTTCATCCATGCGGGTTCCAGCGACCTTTACGTGATTCCGCGCTTCTCCACCGCATTTCTGAATCCTTTCGCAGAGATTCCTACACTTTCCTTCCTTTGTTCTTATTACAACAACGAAGGCAAGCCTTTGGAAAACTCTCCGGAATACATTCTTCGCAAAGCTGCCAAATCGTTCACCGAAGTGACGGGCAACTATTTCCAGGCCATGGGTGAGCTGGAATACTACGTTATTGGAGAAGAAGATGACCTGTTCACCATCCCGGATCAGAAAGGTTACCACGAATCCTCCCCGTTCACCAAATTCGAGCAGTTTCGTGCTGAATGCATGCTCAACATCGCCAAAATGGGCGGTCTGATTAAATACGGTCACTCCGAAGTGGGTAACTTCACCATGGACGGCAAGATTTACGAACAGAACGAAATCGAATTTCTGGTCACGGACGTGCAGGATGCCGCCGACCAGCTGATTTTGGCAAAATGGGTCATCCGCAACTTAGCTTACGAATACGGCTTCGACGTGACCTTCTCACCGAAGATCACTGCAGGCAAGGCCGGCAGCGGTTTGCACATCCACACCTGCATCGTGGATGCAAAGGGCAAGAACCAGATGGTGACCAAGGGCAAGCTCAACTCTATCGCCAAGACCGCCATTGCCGGATATATGACTTGCGCCGGTTCCTTGACGGCTTTCGGCAACACCAACCCGACTTCTTACTTCCGCTTAGTACCGCATCAGGAGGCTCCCACATCTGTCTGCTGGGGCGACCGTAACCGTTCCGTTTTGGTGCGCGTCCCGCTGGGTTGGACCCACAAGAACGACATCGTGGCGGAGTTGAACCCGCTGGAGAAGGCCGTCAACAAAGACCGTTCTCAGAAACAGACCGTGGAGTTCCGCTGTCCTGACGGTTCTGCCGACCTGTACCTGCTCCTCGCCGGGTTGGTTTGCGCTGCCCGCCACGGCTTCGAGATGGAAAACGCCCTCGAATTTGCCCAAAACACTTACGTGGATGTGGATATTCACCGCGCCGAGAACAAAGCCCTTGTGGAGAAGCTCGCCCAACTGCCGGCATCTTGCTGGGAGTCCGCCGACGAACTCAGCGCACACCGCGAAATCTTCGAGCGCTACGGTGTCTTCGACCGCTCCATGATCGACGACATCATCAAACAGCTCAAATCCTTCAATGACAAAAATATCCGTAACGAGATTGTCAAAAATCCGGATCTGATGATGCAAATCGTGAAAGAATATTTCTATTGTGGATAATTTCCACGTTCTTTTTCATATCATGTGTTGTATAAGCAGAGGCGTTCCAAAACACCTCTGCTTTTTTCTATATTGTTCAGTCTAAATCATAGTCATATTTTATTAATTCCATGTAACAAAAACCACTCTTTTTGCGACAGAGCCCAATACAGAGAAAAATGCAGAAAACACTTTGATTTGTTGTTCGCAGATTTATCTGTTATGTTTAATAAAAATGTATTTTTGCAACTTGGTAGGTTGGTTTTAAGTCATTCTCGTATGAAAAAAATATTCTTTCTATTAACTATGTTAGCGGTAATACAGGTGTCCTTGTTAGGACAGAATAACAATGTCACCGTTCAATCGCTTATGGGCACTCACGTTGACACCATTCTCAAGTATCATTTGGCTGGCGAGGGCGTCGAGCTTTCTAACGGGAGATTCAACAACGCATCCGGAAATGTCACTTCCAACCAGATCGGGACGTTCAACCGCAACAACTACACGCAGTTCCCTTTTGCCACAGGTTTGGTAATGACCACCGGAGCCGTCTCTGTTGCAGCCGGCCCCAACAATTCAACCAATGCGTCAAGTCCTGCAGGCAACTACACTGACGCCACTTTGCAACAATATGCCACAAGTTCTTTGCAAAACTGCGCCGCCTTGGATTTTGATTTCCTCGCATACGCTGATACCTTTGCGTTTAATTATGTCTTTGGTTCTGAAGAATATCCGAATTTCGTATGTGCAACCTACAATGATATATTCATCTTTCTTCTGACCGGTCCGGATCCCGTCACAGGTGTCACGACCACCAGAAACGTGGCTGTCATTCCGGGAACAGTCACCGCCGCCAATCCGCAGGGACTGCCCGTCTCCATCAACACGGTCAACGGTGGAACCAGTGGCGGTACTGCTTCGAACTGCTATAACGGAACCTACTCTGCCTACTATGTCCCCAACTCGACGAACAGCAACGGTGTGCAATACAATGGAAGGACCGTCCAACTGAGTGCCGAAAGCAAAATTCTGGCCTGCGAGACCTATCACATGCACTTGGCCATCGGCAACGGTGTTGACAACCTTTACGATTCAGGGGTGTTTCTCGAAGGAAAAAGCTTCCAGAGTTCTGTGGAAACCCACCTTATGATGCGGGATGTGTATTGCCTGCATGAGAACATAGTTTTCGACTACATTTCCGATGAAGTGGACACCGTGTATGTGCTGACACCCCGAGGCGACACCCTTTGGACCGAACCGTTCACCCTGCACGATGCGGACATCAGCGACAGCGGTTTTTATTTCCTCTACGCGCACAGTGCGCTCCCGTGTGTGGATTTGTGGACACACGACAGCCTGTTCATTTCCGTCATCAACACGTTCAAGCCCGATTTGGGAGAAGACCAGTGGCTTTGTACCGGTGAAGTAGCGACAATCCAATCCGGCTACGACACCGAAGCCACCGGACTGCATTGGAACACGGGCGAAACAACCAGCTCCATCACTGCTATCACCTCCGGGGACTATATTCTGGACGTGGAAGTGTTGAATCCGGCCACGAACACATATTGCCGGAGTGCCGACACGCTACACGTCACGTTTTGGCCTTTGCCACGACCCGATTTTGAAGCCGATGTCGTTTCTGGTTGCACACCCGTTGTCTCCCGCTTCACCAACCTCACTGATTTCGACTCCGACTCTATCTCCTGCGAGTGGACTTTCTTTGACGAGAATTTCAACGTGGTTGACTTCTCTTCCGAGATGAGTCCGGTAATCCATTTTAATTCCTCCGGTCTTTTTTCCGTGAAACTCGTCATCACCACCACCGAGGGTTGCCGGGACTCCATCATCAAATGGAACTACATCTCCACGGCACCCCAGCCTGTTGTGGACTTTTCCGCCATCCCGGAAATCAGCACGATGAGTGAAACCAACGGCGAAGTCAGCTTCTTGGCATTCCTTTCCGAAAATGTGTTGGACAACCCCACCAATCTTTTGGTCTGGAATTTCGGCGATGGGGAGGAAACGCAGAATGAAACCACCACTTCCCATACCTACTCATCATGGGGCGACTACGTGGTCACCCTTGCCCTGAGCACCGATGCGGGTTGTGGCGACACCATCAGCCACACCATTGTGATTGAAGACAACCTGATTTTCCCGAACGTCATCACTCCCAATGGCGACGGCATCAATGACGTGTGGGCGATTGAAAACCTCAACACGGACATCAATCCGGAAGATCCCGACGAATACCGCCACAACGAGCTTCGCATCAGCGACCGCTGGGGCAAGGTGGTCTTCAAAACCAAAAATTACGACACTTGGGCCAAAGACGGACAAATAAACGTGGGATCCAATCCATTCACCGGCGCGAACCTTCCCGACGGCACCTACTACTATACATTCACCTACAAAGGAAAGGCCAAAACCACGCAATGGCACGGATCCATCACTATCATCCGATAGTTGTTTGTTGGCTATTGCATTAGCTGCTAACCTTTATTATGTCAAATATTATGTCAAAGTACAAATTAATATAAGAAACAATGAAAAGTCTGAAAATCATCAAGAAAGAGTACCAGCGGGTCGGTTATGATGCGCAAGATATTGAACCCATAGAATATACGGAAGGTTATGCCGAGTACGACGACCACGGCCAACTTGTCCGCGAGGAACGCTACGAACCCGACGGTTCCCTCAATACGCTGACGGTCAACAGCTACAATGACAACAAAGAGCTCATTCAGACCGAGCAGTATGACCAAGACAATGTTCTGCTGCAAAAGACGGTGAACCAATACGATGACCAACAGCGACTCATGGCGCAGTCGAACTACTATGGTGATGCCTCCGAAGAGTATGTCACCAAATACTGTTACGATGAGGCGGGAAATTCTGTTAAGCAAGAGGTTTATGTAAACGGGAAATTGGACTATGTGGAGAAGGTCACAACCTATCAAAACGGTCGTCCCGACACGGTGACCGAAAACGACGACTACGGCAACCCGATGTATATCCATCATTATCAATACGATGAGAAAGGACAGGTGTCCGTTTACGTCCGTGATGAGGTGCAGAACAACGACCGCCGTACATACGAGTTTACCTACAATGACAATGGCGACCGCGTGAAAGACCTGATTTACAACTACGACATGATGTTGATTGCCAAGGTGGTTCGCACGTTTGATGAGCAAAACCGCCAAATTGAAATTGTGGAGGAGGATTTGGACAGCTACCGCCGCATCACGATGGAATACGACGGCGACCGCGTGGTGAAGAACACGATGTTCGACAAGCAAGGCGAAATCACCGGCTGGGCTGAGTACGAATATGCCGAAGACGGTCGGCAAAGCATGGCTCGTGAGTTCATCCACGACGAGGTGGAACCGGAAAACTTCCGTCTGCTGCGGGAGACGTTCTACGAGCGGGGATAACAACAGGGTTATCCGAATTGCGCACCCCAACAAAAATGATGGTATGAGAAGTGATAACAATCGGAGAAAGAATATCGCGGTGGTGCTGGCAGGCGGTTCCGGACAGCGTTTCGGGGCGGACTTGCCCAAGCAGTTCCTGCCGGTAGCAGGTAAGACCGTAATCGAACACAGCGTGGAAGCGTTTGAACAGTGCATCTCCATTGATGAGATTGCCATAGTGATGCACGCCGACTATCTTCCCATGATGCAGGACATCATCAATAAAAACAGATGGAAGAAAGTGCGAAAACTGTTACCCGGCGGAGCGGAACGGCACTATTCCACCCTATCGGCCATCAGCGCCTACGAGAACACCTTCGACACCAATCTGATTTTCCACGATGCCGCACGACCTGCGGTGAGCCTACGTATCATCAACGACACCGTTACCGCCTTGCAGACTCATTCGGCGGTGGCGGTGGCCGTTCCAACCACGGATACTATCTTCGAGGTGACGGAGGACGGCTGCTACATCACTGACATCCCTCTGCGCAGTCGCTTGTGCTGCGCCCAGACCCCGCAGGCCTTCCACATCGACGTGATTCGTGAGGCCTACCGCAAAGCCTTGCAAGATCCGTACTTCACCAGCACCGACGACTGCGGCGTACTCCACAAATACTGTCCCGAAATCCCCATCTTCATCGTTCCCGGCGATCCCTCCAACCTCAAACTCACCTACCCCGGCGATTCCACGATACTCGAACGCATCCTTAAGCCAAATGTTTAACAGCTGATAAGCGAAAAAAACGTATTTTTCCTCTGAAATTGTAGAGACGTTTCACGAAACGTCTCTACAGCGTCAATTTTATCTGTCTGTGTATATTCGTAATTTATGTACATTTGCCGCCATGATTAAACAGAAATCCATAGACAGTGTGATGGCCGCCGTCCGTATCGAGGAGGTGGTCGGTGATTTTGTCTCCTTGCGCAAACAGGGTCAGGATTTTGTGGGGATCTGCCCCTTTCATGACGACAAAAATCCATCGTTGCATGTGAGCCCACGCTTAGGCATCTACAAGTGCTTCGTATGCGATGCGGCGGGCAATCCCGTCAAATTTCTGATGGAGCATGAGAAGATGACCTATCCCGAAGCCATTGAATACCTGGCCAAAAAATACGGCATCCCGTTGGAGTATGAGCGCAACGAGAGCGATGAGGAACGGCAACAGCGTAGTTTGCGCGAAAGTCTGCTGATAGTCAATGAGTTCGCCCAAAAGTATTTTATGGAACAGCTGCGCAACACCGAAGAGGGCAAGCTCATGGGCATGGCTTACCTCAAGGAGCGCGGTTTCAAGGACGACACGATTGACAAATTCGGGCTCGGTTACTGTCCCGACGGCTGGGACAATTTCACGAAAGCAGCTCTCGCGAAAGGATACAAGGAGGAATACCTGACAGAATTGGGACTGACAGGCAAATCGCAGAGTGGAAAATTGTACGACATCTATCGTGGGCGCGTGATTTTCCCCATCCATAACGATGCCGGCAAGGTCATCGGTTTTGGTGGGCGTATTTTGAAGAAAGACGGCAAAGACCCGAGAAAGTACGTCAACTCTCGAGAAAATACCATCTATCACAAGAGTGACACGCTCTACGGCATCTATTTCGCCAAAAACGCCATCCACAAGCAGCAAAACGTCTATTTGGTGGAGGGCTACACCGATGTGATTTCCATGCACGAGTCGGGGGTGGAGAACGTGGTGGCCTCTTCCGGCACCTCGCTGACACAAGGCCAAATCCGCATGATCACCAAGCGCACCCAGAACATCACAGTGCTTTACGATGGCGACATGGCGGGCATCAAGGCCTCCATGCGCGGTATCGACATGCTGTTAGAGCAAGGTCTCAAAATTCGCGTATGTCTGCTTCCCGATGGCGAAGACCCGGATTCTTTCGCCAAAAAGCATCGAGACAGCGAGTTACAAGACTATCTTGCTTCCGAATCCAAGGATTTCCTCCTCTTCAAAGCGGATATTTTGTCGAAAGATGCGGGCAACGACCCCATCAAACGCGCCACCATGGTGAACGAGATTTTGAAGTCCATCAGCTGTGTGAAGGACAATATTGAACGTGCGTTTTATGTGAAGGAGTGCGCGAAGCTGTTCGATCTGTCTGAGAACGATCTCAATATGAATTTGCGCCGTTTTGTGTGGGAGAAGACGAAGGAGCAGAGCCGGATTGCACAACAGCAACAGCAGCAAGGGCAACCGATTCAGCAACAAGGTTCAACGATGCCTGTCACAACGGAACAGTTGCAAACACCCGACCTCATCGAAACAAAAAAGCACCCAGATTTCTCACAACAGACCGACTTGCTGTATGAGGCAGAGAAAGATTTGATTCTGTTGATGTTAAACTACGGCAATTATGTGATTTACGAAATGAACACCGATGAGGAGCCGAATACAAACGGGCTGCGGGTGGATCAATATGTCTGCAACGAAATGGCCAAGGAGGACATCCGTTTCCATTATCCCTTATTAGAGAAGATTTTCAACCAGTATGTGGATTGGGCGTCATACATCGGCAATCAGGATCAGATTATCCGTAATTTCACCTTATCAGACAACCCGCAAATCAGCGAGTTTGTGATTCAGAACATCCCGGTGGAGGAGCCGAAGTTCAGCGATCGTTGGATAGAGAAATACGACATCCACACACACACCACACGCAACAACCTCCGTGTGTTGCAAAATCAGGTGCAGAATATTCTCCTCACCTTAAAATTGAGGATTTTGGAAAAGGATGCGGCAATCATACATAAAATTTTGGAAAACAAAGAATTAGAAGAAGATGATATGGATCTTGCCTTGAAACAGCTAAACAGCATCCTCCAACTGAAAAAGATTATTTCGCAGCGGTTGAACCGCGTAGTGAGTCGATAATTTCCCCGTTTGTCTCGTATCTGCGCGTATTTTTCCTTTGAATATTCATCATTCATCATTCATCATTAAAAATACTATCTTTGCCGCCTCAATTTAACCGCTTGATAATAATATGAAACTAACCGCTGAAAAACGCAAAGAAATCATCAAAAACTACGCCCTGATTATTCTGGGTTCATTCATTATGTCCATCGGGTTTGTGGTGTTTATTTCGCCATTGAAACTGGCGCCCGGCGGGGTTTATGGTATCGCCATCATTCTGCACCACGTATTCAACTTTCCCATTGGTCTTTCGGGCATTTGCCTCGATTTGCCGCTGCTACTTATCGGAACGCTGTGGCTCGGACCCAAATTCGGCGCAAAAACGTTAGTCGGCGTGATTTCCTTGCCAGCGTTCATCTCGCTGTGGGAAAAGATTTATGGATACGCGCCGTTGATTTCCCTGCCCGGTCAACCCATGATCCCAGATCCTTCCGCCACTTTCATTCTTGCGTTGTGTGGTGGTGTGATTATCGGCATCGGGCTGGGACTGATTTTCAAGACCCGCGCCACGTCCGGCGGCACCGACATCATTGCCATGATCCTCGGAAAGTATATCAAGCACATCCCGTTAGGCACCCTGCTCATTTGCGTGGACTCCACCGTTGTGCTCATCGCTTTGGTTGCCTTCAAAGACTGGACCATTCCGCTCTATTCCTGGTTGGTGATTTATGTGACGGGCATCGTGATGGACAAGGTCATTGCCGGCTTCCACAGCAACAAGGCAGTACTCATCATCTCCGACAAATACGAGGAAATAAGGCAACGCATCTTTGATGAACTAGACCGTGGCGGCACCTATCTCAATGGTGAAGGCATGTATAACCATGATGAGAAGAAGATTATCTTCACCTCCATCTCGCGTAAGCAACTGCCTGTGCTCATCCATTTCGTCCACGAAATCGATGACAAAGCATTTGTCACCATACTGGATGCCTCCGAAACCTTGGGTTACGGATTCAACTCGTTGCGCGAAAAAGCGTTGAACTAACTATTGGCTATTGGCTGCGGATTATCCATAGTCATAGTTATCGTCATAGTTAAAAACAGGAATTACTTCCCGGAATCCACCTTATACTTCTTGAAGATCTTCTTGTTGTTCATAATCTCCACGGCTTGCTGGAAAGTGTCGTCGCTTTCGAGGAAGACACGGTAAGCGTCGCCGTAGCCGTATAAACCGCGGGCAATTTCAAAACGGAGATACTCTTTGATGAAATCGGCGGCGTGCTCCTCGTTGCGCAGATGCTGCATCTCCGCGTAGGATCTGTTGAGGTAATTCGTGAACATCGTGTCAAAGGTATGTTGGTCAAAGTCTCCCACACTCTTGTAAAGAGAATCCAATTTCCCTTTGTTCTCTTTGATGAAAGAGTTGGCATAATCGCTGAAGACAAAGGAAGCCTTGTCGCTCACACCCTCTTCCTTGGCGAAATCCATAAATTCTTTGTAAAACTCGTCGGAAATCTTGTAATTCTTTTGGAAATCCTCAAATTTCGGGTATTGTTTCAGTAACGCATCGCGATTAGCCTCCAAATAATCTACGGAGAAGCTGCCGAAAACGCCTTTTCTGACAATCTCATTGAAAAGGGTGGAATATTTTGTGGTATCCAACGGGATGAAAATGTCGGGCATGATGCCACCGCCGCCATATACCACACGGCCTTTTGGTGTTTTATATTTCAGGGAATCAGGGAATTTGATGTTCTCCGCCGTGTAATACTCGCCGTTTTTGGCGCGGGTTTGCAAGTCTTTGAAATATGCGTCCAAACCATCATCGTAGGGTTTCTGGATGCAACGGCCAGTGGGGGTATAGTAGTGGGAGATAGTGAGACGCACCTCGGATTGGTCAATAAGCCGTAACGGCTTTTGCACCAATCCCTTACCGAAAGTTCTGCGCCCGATAATCAATCCACGATCCCAGTCCTGGATGCAGCCGGAGGTGATTTCGGAAGCCGAAGCGGAATTTTCATCCACCAACACAATCAGCTTACCTTCTTCGAAAAGCCCGTCCTCAGATGAAAAATACTTCTCGCCCGTTTTGCGGAAGTTATCGGTATAGACAATCATGCGTTTGCCGGATATAAACTGGTCGCAGATTTCGAAGGCCACGTTGAGGTAGCCGCCGCCGTTGCCGCGCAAATCGAGAATCAAGTTCTTCATGCCCTGTTCCTTCAGACTGCGGATAGCCTTTTTGAGTTCTGTAGTGGAAGTGGCGGCGAAACGTTCGAGTTTGATATAGCCCGTGGCGGAGTCGGCCATGAAATTGACGTTGATGCTGTACATCGGGATGGCGCCGCGGGTGATGGTGAAATCGATGGGTTCTTTTTTGCGGCCGCGCACTACCGTGACTTTCACCTTGGTGCCCTTCTTGCCGCGCAGGTGCTTGCGCACCCAGTCGTTGCTGATGTCTTTACCGACCGCTAATGTGTCATCCACCTTGATAATTTTGTCGCCCGCCATGATGCCGACTTTCTCCGACGGTCCGTCAATGATGACCTCCATCACATTGATGGTGTCCTTGATAATCTGGAAGGTCACGCCGATGCCGTCAAAGGAACCCTGCAGCGGTTCGGTCATGGCAGCCACGTCCTTGGACGGGATAAACGCCGTGTGCGGATCCAATTCCTTGAGCATCTCGGAGATGGCCTTATCCGTCAGTGGGTCGAAATCAACCGAATCCACATACATGGAGTTGATGGCGTTGAGCAGCTGGTCCATCTTGGTTTTGTTCTGCTGGTAATGTTTGTTCGGGGACTGCGCGAAAAGGGTAGTTCCAATGGCTAACATGCTGAAAACAGCGACGATAACTTTATTCTTCATTGGGTTATTATTGGTTTTATTCAATTCTGAAAAAGATGGCAAAGATACGATTTTTTTAGAAAAAATGTATCTTTGCAACGTTATCTAATAATGTCCTGACTATGCTTCGTCAGTTTCGTCGTTATATTGAACTCTTTTGCTTCACGATTGTTTTGGGCGGTGTCGGTTATGCCCAAAGCCAAAGCATCTCAGGTCGTGACTTTTGGGTGATACTGCTTGACGATGAGGGATTATCTGACACCATTTTGTTTTATGCATTAAGCGACACCTTGTCCAATGGTACTGTTAACAATGATCATTACGGTTTCCATCTCAATTTCACAGTTGTTCCCGGTGAATTGACCATTCTGAAGATTCCAGCCTCAATGGTTCGTTATGGTGAATCTTCTTATTATAATATATCAAATAAGGGGGTAAGAATACAATCATCATCCAATATAT
>JAEEKL010000030.1 GCA_016282395.1 Bacteroidales bacterium | reverse complement strand
ATTTTGTATTTTTGCACTTTAATTTTTATCACTTAAATAGTATTATTCAAATGAAAAAACTATCCGTATTATTGGTAACAGCCGCATTGCTTGCCTGCAATGTCTCTTTCGCCCAAGACAAGGAGAAAACGGAAGAGGAAGGCTACATCTTCAAAATCACGAAAGAGTTGCCCGTCACTTCTGTTAAGGACCAAAACCGTGCCGGCACATGCTGGTGCTACTCCGGTTTGGCATTCCTCGAATCTGAACTTCTCCGTATGGGAAAAGGCGAATATGACCTTTCGGAAATGTACATTGTGGCAAACACTTACAATGACAGAGCCAAAGCAGCCGTCCGTATGCACGGCGACGTTTCATTCTCACAAGGCGGTTCCTTCTACGATGTGATTTACGGTATGAAGGCGTTCGGTCTGGTGCCTGAAGCTGAGATGCGTCCGGGTGCCGCTTACGGTGACACATTGTCTGACCACGGCGAGCTTTCCGACATCACCGATGCTATCGTGGATGCCATCGCCAAAAAAGAGCATAAGAAACTGCAATGCGATGCCAACGGCAATCCCCTTTGGCTGAAGGCCATCTCCGCTGTCCATGAGATTTACCTCGGCCAATGCCCGAAGGAATTCTCCTACAAGGGCGTGACCTACACCCCGCAATCCTTCTACAACTCACTGGGTCTCAATCCCGACGACTATGTTTCCATCACTTCCTACACGCATCATCCTTTCTATGAGAAATTCGTGCTGGAAATCCAAGACAACTGGCGTTGGGGTCAGTCTTACAACGTTCCGTTGGATGAAATGATGCAGATTTTCGACTACGCCATCGACAATGGTTACACCATCGCTTGGGGTTCCGACGTTTCCGAACCCGGCTTCCGCAACAACATCAAGAACGGTTTCTGTGTGCTTCCCGACCTCGAGGCTAAAGCTCAGGTTGGCAGCGACATGGCTCACTGGACCGGTCTGACCACCACTGAGCGTAACAAGGAGTCTCAGACCAAGCCCACGCCGCAACGCTGGGTGACACAAGAAGAGCGCCAGACCGCTTATGACAACTGGGAAACTACTGATGACCACGGCATGTTGATTTACGGTAAAGCCAAAGATCAAATGGGCAACGAGTACTACATGGTAAAGAATTCTTGGGGCAAATACGGAAAATATGACGGTATGTTCTATGCTTCCAAAGCGTTTGTCCGCTACAAAACCATGAATATCCTTGTCCACAAGGATGGTATCCCGAAAGACATCAAGAAGAAATTGGGAATCAAATAATTCCCGGTTATTCTTAATCCTATTTGTAGAGACGCACGGATGTGCGTCTCTATATTTTTTTTAAAGGGTTTTAAATTTTTTATATTTTTGCCGTCTGTTTCCGACAATGTTATTTGCGATAAAATTTAACAGATAAAATTATGAAGAAAATTGTTGTAATTCTGATGTGCGTTTTTGCGATGAGTGCGGTTGTGTCATGCGACAGAGTTGTTTCTGCCGACAAGTTGCCCGCCCAGGCGAAACAGTTTGTCACCGCCCATTTCAATGGGATAGAAGTTCTTTCTGTGCGAAAGGACGGTTTCAAGTACGATGTGGTGCTGTTTGATGGCACGGAGATGGAATTCTCCCACGGTGGACAGTGGATTGAGGTGGACTGCGGCTTGAACCCGCTGCCCGACGGAGTCCTTCCTGCCAACACCGCCAAATACCTTACCGCCAAATTCCCCATGAATTTCGCCACTCACGTAAAATTTGAGCATAAGCGTTACGAGGTGGAGCTGGACAATGATCTTGACCTGCTTTTCGACAAAAACGGCAACTTCATGGGTGCTGATGACTAATATAATATCATTAATTTCATTTTTTACCAAAATTATTTTAAAGCAATGAAAAATTTTTTTTTGATTTTATTAAGCGTTGCGGCGATGACCGCATTTGTGTCTTGTGACGACAAGCCCGTTTCTGCTGACAAGTTGCCTGCAAAAGCAAAAACGTTTTTAAGCACCTATTTTCCGAATATTGATGTCATTTCTGTTGTCAAAGAGGAAGATGGCGATTATGATGTGCATTTGGCAGACTTTACCGAAGTCGAGTTCGAGTCCAATGGTGCATGGAAAAAAGTCGATTGCGAAGGAAAACCGGTTCCCACAGGATACTTTCCCCATATCATTGTCACGTATGTGGCTTCCAATTTTCCCAATGAATATATCGAAGACATCCAGTTTGAACATAATCGCTACGATGTCGGTTTGAGTTTTTCGGATTTCGACCTGTTATTTGATAAAAATGGTACTTACATCGGATTAGATGATTGATGGATGGATTTTGTCAAACAGGGATTTTTCCGCTAAAGAATAATAAAAACAATTAAATAAAAAAATGAAAAAAGTACTTGTAATATTATTGAGTGTGATGGCGTTTAATGTGTATGCGTTTGCGGACACACCTGTCACATTTGCGCAGTTGCCGCAGAAAGCACAGCAATTCATCAACAAACATTTCAGCAACGTGGGATTCCTTTCCGCGAAGCAAGACGATGGTGAATATGAGGTGATGCTGAAGGACGGCACCAAAATTGATTTCACCCTCCAAGGCGACTGGAAAGATGTGGATTGCCACGTGCGTGCGGTGCCTGCGGCTATCGTTCCTGCGTCCATCACCAATTATGTGAAAACCAATTTCTCAAGCAACATCATCACAAAAATCGAAAAAAATTACAATGGTTATGACATTGAACTTGAAACCGACTTGGAATTGAAATTCGATAAGAACGGAAAATTCATGTATGCCGACGATTGATTTTAAAGGTTATTGGTTATTGGTTATTGGTTATTGAAGCTGGATTCAGGTTTATTGTTTATTGGTCAATAGTCAATAGTCAATAATAGAATATCATGTGGAGGCGTGTCAAAAGAGAGGCACGCCTTTTTTGTTTCACGGTGACATCAAAAAACATGCTGGAGGCATTTGTTTTGTGCGTGTGACCAATGACAAGGGTATGGTGATAAAGAAATTCGTGAAGAAATAGTTTTCCTGAATCTTGAAGTCAAAAATCTGAAAGTATTATTCTTATTAGTCTAATTCGCATGATTCGCCAATTTATTGTATCTTTGCCGTCCTAAACTGAAGACTATGGCGAAGAGCAAAACGATGTACTATTGCAAGAACTGTGGGGCGCAGTCGGCGAAATGGCTGGGCCGCTGCCCCGAATGCAACGAATGGAACACCTTTGAAGAAGAGGTGATCCTGTCGGAATCTGCAACCGCCTCGAAAGGCCATTATTCGCCTGTTGTCACGCAGAGTGTCCCCAAGGTGATCGATGACATTGAGCTCACGAAGTTTCCGCGCACGGAAACAGGATTCGCTGAGTTCGACCGCGTGTTGGGCGGCGGTATCGTGCGTGGATCCATCGTGCTCTTGGGCGGTGAGCCGGGCATCGGCAAATCCACACTTCTGCTGCAAATGGCTCTGCACCTCCAAGGTCAAAAAGTACTCTATGTCTCAGGTGAGGAGAGCGAGGCTCAGCTCAAGATGCGCGCCGCAAGACTATCAAGCAACCCCGCCCCACATTGCTATGTTCTCACCGAAACCAGTACACAACAGATTTTCAAGCATATAGACGCATTACAACCCGACATTCTCATTGTGGATTCCATCCAAACGATGCAGAGCGATCTGATTGAGTCGGCGGCAGGTTCCATTTCTCAGCTGAAGGAGTGCGCGGCTGAGTTCCAGCATTTCGCCAAACGCACCGCCTGCCCCGTCTTCCTTATCGGCCATATCACGAAGGACGGATCCTTGGCCGGTCCGAAACTGCTGGAACACATCGTGGATACGGTGCTACAGTTCGAGGGCGACCAACACTACGGCTACCGCATGGTGCGCTGCATCAAGAACCGTTTCGGTTCTACTGCAGAATTAGGTATTTTCGAGATGCTGCAGGACGGTCTTCGCGAGGTGACAAATCCATCGGAAATACTTGTTTCACAGCACGATGAAGACTACAGCGGCAATGCTATCGCCTGCATTCTGGAAGGAAACCGCCCGATGATGATTGAGACGCAGGCATTGGTGAGCAGCGCGGTATATGGTACGCCGCAACGGTCCGCCACAGGCTACGACATCCGCCGCATGAACATGCTGCTGGCTGTCTTGGAGAAGCGTTGCCGGTTCAAATTGGGTGCCAAGGACGTCTTCCTGAACATCGCAGGCGGTTTGCGCGTGGAGGATCCCGCCATCAACGTGGCCATCGTGGCCGCCATCTTGTCGTCGGCAACAGACATCGCCCTCGACAACAAGACCTGCTTCGCGGGCGAGATGGGCCTGAGTGGAGAGGTGCGCCCCGTCACCCGCATCGCCCAGCGCATCGCCGAAGCCGACAAACTTGGCTTTACACGCATGTTCGTCTCCAAATACAATCTCAAGGGCATCCGCACCTCCGACTACAATCTGCAAATCGTACCAATCACGAAAGTGGAGGAGATGGCGCGATTACTGTTTCAATGAAAAACCCGTTTTGTAAACCCCAGAGTGTGCAAGGTTGGTCTTAACGATTAGTTAGAACCAAAATTCCATTTAAAGTGCAAACCTTATAAAACCACATTTCAACCCCAAAGTCTCCCATCTTGACAATAGCTGATATAAATATTGCAGGTTTATAGATACAAATGATAACGGCCTGGAATGCCGCTCGTGTCAAATCCTGCAAAATCGGTGTTTTTAAATTTACAAACAATAGTGAATTTTATTATAAGATATTAATTTTCAGCGAAATATTTTCCTGATTTTTGCCAAAAAGGTATGGAAAAAAAACGTACCTTTGCCCCCTGAAATCATTAAACCTAACAAGAATGGAAAAAGAAGAAATTAAAAGCAATGTGAATGCAGAGAAACTTAAAGTTCTCAATTCCACACTCGAAAAACTTGAAAAGACGTTTGGGAAAGGCTCCATCATGCGCATGGGCGAGACGCATATTGAGGAGATGGATGTCATCTCCACTGGCTCTATAGGTTTGGACACGGCATTAGGCGTTGGCGGTTTCCCGAAAGGCAGAATCGTAGAGATTTACGGTCCCGAATCCTCGGGTAAGACCACGTTGGCCATCCATGCCATCGCCGAGGCGCAAAAGCAGGGCGGAATCGCCGCCTTCATCGATGCTGAACACGCTTTCGACCGCTTCTATGCTGAGAAATTGGGCGTGAACACCGCCGAGCTGCTGATTTCCCAGCCTGACAACGGCGAACAGGCTCTTGAAATCGCTGACAACCTCATCCGTTCCGGTGCTATTGACATTATCGTTATCGACTCCGTGGCCGCCCTCACCCCGAAAAGCGAAATTGAAGGTGATATGGGTGACTCCAAAGTCGGCTTGCAGGCGCGCCTGATGTCGCAAGCCCTGCGTAAGCTGACGGCAACCATCAACAAGACAGGCTGTTGCTGCATCTTCATCAACCAGCTGCGTGAGAAAATCGGCATCATGTTCGGCAACCCAGAGACCACTACGGGCGGTAACGCATTGAAGTTCTATGCTTCCGTACGTCTCGATATCCGTCGCCAAACTCAAATCAAAGATGGTGATACGGCCATCGGTAACCATGTGAAAGTCAAGGTGGTGAAGAACAAAGTCGCGCCCCCGTTCCGCACGGCGGAGTTCGACATCATGTTCGGCGAAGGCATCTCCAAAGCGGGTGAAATTGTCGATCTCGGTGTCGAATACAATATTATAAAGAAGGCAGGCTCGTGGTTCTCCTACGGCGACTCCAAGCTCGCCCAAGGCCGCGACAGTGTGAAACAGCTCCTCAACGACAACCCCGAACTCTCCGATGAAATCGAGGCCAAGATTCGCGAAGCCATTAAAGAGAATATGAAGTAGTTACTGTTAGTATTTCCCAATTGTAGAGACGTTTCAGGAAACGTCTCTACAGCCAATTGCAAAAACAGACAGAATGAAAAAATTAATCACCTGCCTACTGGCACTGTTGTTAGTCCTCGGTTACGGCTGCAAGAACAAGAACCAGTATGCCGACCTGCCGCCGGAGCTGGCCGAATTATGCATTAACATCGACAAGCATCCGAAAAAGGCCGAAAACTATTACAAACGAGCCAACTACTATTACCTTCACGAAAATATTGACAAGGGTATTGCCGATATGCAGACGGCTATCAAGTTACAGCCCGACAGCAGCAAATACTATGTGATGCTTTCAGACCTCTATTTCGCACAGCATGAAACCGACTTGACCGAGGAGATGCTGCTGAAGGCCATTTCCACGGATGAGAACAACAATGAAGCCCGATTGAAACTAGCTGAGTTGCAGTTCCATACGCGACAATACGAGGACTGCGGTAAAACCATTGACGAGGCGGTGCAACGGCAGCCCCATAACCCGAAAGCTTACCTCATCAAGGCTTTCATGCTGAAGGATATGCAGGACACGGTTGGATATCTGCGTATGTTGCAGTTAGTTATCGACCAAGATCCGAGAGAGACGAAAGCATTCCTCGAACTGGGCTATTTCTACCAGCAGAAAAACGACCCGATAGCGGTATCCTATTATCAAAACGGATTGAAGGCGGATCCCAATAACGTGGAGCTGCACTATAATCTGGGCAAGATGTTCCAGGATATGGACAAGCTGGAGGAGGCGGAGCAGGAGTACAAAACGGCCATCGCCATCGATTCCACGCACATTCCCTCTTTGAATAACTTGGGCTATATGTATTTGGATGACAATACGAAATACGAAGAGGCGGTGAAGCTATTCACGCAGGTGCTGCAGATTAACCCGCAATTCGTGTATGCTCTATGCAACCGCGGTGTGGCATACGAATATATGGGTAATTACGTGGCGGCTCGCAAGGATTACGAGGAGACACTGAAACTCTCCACCAATTTTGAGCCGGCCATCAAAGGACTCAACCGTTTGGACAAACTTCAACATTAAACGCGTATGAACGAGAATCTGGATCCCACCCAACAGCATCTGTCGGCCTCGGACAAGGAGTTCGAGCGGGCGATTCGTCCTGCGCAATTCACGGAATTCCAAGGACAGAAACAAGTCTTGGAGAATCTGATGGTTTTCGTACATGCTGCAAAAGGTCGCGGCGAGGCTTTGGATCATGTTCTGCTGCACGGGCCTCCGGGCTTGGGAAAGACCACTCTGTCGCATATCATCGGCAACGAGATGGGCGTGAATGTGCGCGTCACCTCTGGGCCGGTAATTGACAAACCCGGCGACCTGGCCGGATTGCTCACCAATCTGGAACCGAACGATGTCCTGTTCATTGATGAAATCCATCGTCTGTCGCCGGTGGTGGAGGAGTATCTCTACTCGGCGATGGAGGATTACAAGATTGACATCATGATTGACAGCGGACCGAGTGCGCGGAGCGTTCAGATTTCCATCAACCCGTTCACGTTAGTGGGTGCCACCACACGGTCGGGTCTGCTGACAGCACCGTTGCGATCGCGTTTCGGTATCAACCTGCGTTTGCAATACTATGATGCCCAAACACTTGGCAACATCATCAAACGATCAGCCTCTATTTTGAACATCCCCATAGACGAGGATGCTGCTTACGAGATTGCGAGCCGCAGTCGTGGCACGCCGCGTATCGCCAACCTGCTGTTGCGACGCGTGCGCGACTTTGCCCAGATCAAGGGCGACGGAACTATCACGCTGCCTATCACGCAAATAGCCCTCACCGCGTTGAACGTCGACCAGCACGGTTTGGACGAGATGGATAATCGTATTTTAAGCACTATCATTGAGAAATTCAAGGGTGGTCCGGTGGGTTTGAGCACCATTGCCACGGCGGTGGGCGAAGACCCCGGCACCATCGAGGAGGTCTATGAACCATTCCTTATCCAGGAAGGATATCTGATGCGAACCCCTCGCGGACGCGAAGCCACAGATTTGGCATTCAGCCATTTAGGAAAATCAAGATACGTGTCAGGGCAAGGAGAACTGTTTTAGCTGTTGGCTATCGTTTTGTTAGCTAACAGCTAATAGTTAAAGACCACTATCCAACGGTTAATAAATGTATGGGAAAATTTTATACCGCTTCAGCGAAGTGAATTCTTCGCCGAAGAACTGCGTGTAGCGGGCATAGACAGCTTTGGAGCGCGGCACGATGTTGGCAAGACTCCACAGCAAGAACACCGCACCCGGCACCGACCAGGTAAGGATGGCGAAACCGGCCCATTCCAGAATCTCTCCGAAATAGTTGGCGGAGCTGATCTTACGGAACATCCAACCGTGTGGGAGGTAATAGTTGTTGTCGGTAACATCGGTGCGCAGGTCGCGGATCACGCGGTCGGCATAGATGTTGACCACCATGCCGAACAGGAACAGTGCCGTGCCGAAGATAAACTGCGGCGACCAGAACCAGCTGATGGGATAAGCGTCCGCCGGCGAGAAGAAAAAGAGCCAACCGCCCTGCATGATGGCATTGAACGTGTTGAACGTCGCCCCTGTGATGATAATGGACAACGGCATTTTGCTCTGTCCCTTCATCAGCAGCGGAAATATGAACGACCGCTGGAAATAGTGGAACTCGAAAAAAATGAACATCACGCAAGTCACCACATTAAACGGTTTCACATTAAGTCCCAATGAGATGAAATACAACACCAACATGGTGAAAAAGACAGGGCATTCCATAATAAACCAACCCAAATTGCTGCGCACCGACATTCCCCAACGGTTGTTGAAGGTCATGCCGTATGCAGGTGTGACAAACTGAAGTGTGATGAACACCAACACCCCTAAAACTGTCATCACAGGCAGCAAATAATGATAAAATTGGGCGAAACATTCCATATTTCAGCGTTATTCGAAAGTTTTTCCGTTAAAAATTTTCTTTCTTTTCAGATAATGCAGTTTCACGACTGACTTAGGATAGCAGTCTTGGAAGGCTAATTTTGGTAACGTGTTGCGTTTGGCCAAGTATTTTTTGTACGTACGGGCGAACGTGAATATGGCCTTGTACACCGCCGCGAAATCCTTGACATGCCCTTGCGCAAGAAAAGAGAACGCAGCCACCTGGTCGAGGAAGAAGCGGAGGATGAGTGTTGGCCTCAACCGTTCGTCCGGCAGGTTTTTGGTCAGAAGATAAAGGCTGTTTCGGAAATTCAGGAACGTTTTCATGGGATTGTTCTTGGGCAAGGTGCCGCCACCGATGTGATAGACCACCGAGGCCGGGTTCACTTTGATCTTGTAGCCGAGATTCTTGATGCGCCAGCAGAAATCAATCTCCTCCATGTGGGCGAAAAAGTCGTCATCCAGTCCGCCCATGGTGCGATAGACATCGCTACGGACAAACATTGCCGCGCCCGTGGCCCAGAAAACATCCTGCACGGTGTCATACTGGCCATGGTCTTTCTCCACGTTGCCGAACACGCGCCCGCGGCAGAACGGATAGCCGTATTTATCTATGAATCCGCCACTTGCACCCGCATATTCGAACTCATCCCTACGATAATAGGAAAGCAGTTTGGGTTGCACCGCCGCAATTTTCTCGTTGGCATCCATCTGCTCAATCACCGGCTCTATCCAGCCATCCGTCACCTCTATGTCGGAATTGAGCAGACAATAGTATTGGGCTTCCACCCGCTCAAGGGCAAGGTTATAGCCTCTCGCGAACCCTTCATTCCATTCATTATGAAGCAATTGAACCTGCGGGAAATGTTCCTGCATGAACGCCACGGAATCGTCTGTGGAAGCGTTGTCACACACCACCGCCTCCGCATAATCAGGGAGGGTTTTCAGCAGGATGGGCAGAAATTGCTCCAAAAATTTCCTGCCGTTCCAATTCAATATGACAACCGCCAATTTCGACATATTTCCGTGATATTCATTCAAACGGCAAAAATATAAAAGTTTTTGAATAATACAAAAAGAAACTTCTTATGCAAACTGACAGCCTACTTCCAATAGCCGAAAAACAGTATCTTTCCTCTGAAATTGTAGAGACGTTTCGTGAAACGTTTCTACAACGTCAATTTCATCTGTCATATTCGTAATTTATGTACATTTGCCATCGCAAAAAATCAAGAGAAATGGAGCAAAAAAACAATGTTAAAGAGCAGATTATCGCATACTTGATGTTAATTGTCGGCAGCTTCCTTTTTGCAGTCGGCGACGTGATGTTTGTCAACCCATATCTATTGGCGCCTGGCGGTACCTACGGGCTCTCCAACGTGCTGAACACTGTTTGGCCATGGAAAATCAGTTACTACGCCATCTGCATGGACATCCCGCTGCTCCTCGTCGGCACCTGGATTCTCGGACCCAAATTCGGCTTCAAGACTGTGCTCTCCACCATCCTGATTTTCGCATTCACTTGGGTGATAGAAACTTTCTGGGGCTATAACCCCGTCATCCACGAAGGTATCGTGGAGGCCGCCAGTACACCTAATATGGTACAGATTCCGCACAGCGAACTGTTCTTCATGCCCGACTACTTCCTGAACACCGTCGTGGCAGGCATCATCTATGGTATTGCCATCGGTCTGATTTTCAAATCGGGAGCCACTTCCGGCGGCAGCGACATCATCTCCATGATCATCCACAAATACACCAAGATCTCCCTCGGCACGTTAGTGATGATTGTCGATTCCGTCATCACCCTCACCACTCTCATCGCCTTCAAGCAGATCCGTCTGCCCATCTATTCCATCATCCTGATTTACATCGAAGGTAAGATTATCGACATCATCGTGGAGGGCATGAAGACCTACAAGACCGTCTATATTGTCACTGACAACGTGGAGGCCATGCGGAACTACATCCTCAACGACCTCAAACGCGGCGGCACGCTATTCCTCGGACAAGGTCTCTACGCCGGCACCGAGCGCAGAATGATCTATGTCTCTCTCGAACGCGCCGACCTCGTCAAGCTGAAAAACAATCTGCACCACATCGACCCGACCGCTTTCGTGAACATCATTGACAGCGCGGAAATTATGGGTCAGGGCTTCAAGGCTTTGCCAACGGAGTAGAGACGTTTCCTGAAACGTCTCTACAGAAAGGAAAATATCATTTGGCTGCGTTTATTCGAAATTTATGTATCTTTGCGTTTCGTTTTTAGTCAAAATTAAGCCTATCATATTATGAATGAAGAAAAAACAAATTTAGTTATAGAGGAACTGAAGCAGTCCGAAGCACTTTTGGAAGGCCACTTTTTGTTGTCATCGGGTCGTCACAGCGACCGTTACTGTCAATGTGCCAAATTGTTGCAATATCCTGACAGAGCGGAACGTGTGATTGCGAAAATCACGGAGCAGGTGAAGGATCTGCATGTGGATATGGTGGTGGGTCCGGCCATGGGCGGAATCATTGTGGCTTACGAACTGGGCCGCCAGTTAGGCGTTCCGGCCATCTTCACCGAGCGTGTTGATAATGTGATGTGCCTGCGTCGCGGCTTCGAGGTGAAATCCGGCATGAAACTGCTCATCTCCGAGGATGTGGTCACCACCGGCAAATCCTCGCTGGAGACTATCGAAGTGCTCAAGGCTTTCGGCGCAGAAGTCATCGGCGTGTGCTGCATCGCCGACCGCAGCGACGGCTCCTTCCCCTACCCCATTTACAGTGCGACCAAGCTCAACATCCAGAACTGGGCCGTGGAGGATTGTCCGCTCTGCAAACAAGGTCTCCCGTTCGTGAAACCGGGGAGCCGGAAAATGTAATGGTTATGGGTTATTGGTTATTGAAGCTTTTTGTTTGTTGGTTATGGAGTTATAGGGTTGTAAGCTAAAAGCCAATAGCAAAAAAAATGTATATTTGCCGCCGCTTTAAAATCCATTGATGAAAAACCCGAAATTATCCAGTCGATACGCCAAGGCATTGTTCGACTTTGCCGGCGAAAAAAAACAAGTGAAAGAGGTTTACGATGATCTCCAACTGTTTGCTAAAACGATGCAAGAGAATCGTGAACTGCAGGTTCTGCTTCGAAATCCAGTCATTGAACCTCACCAAAAGCACCAGATCTTTGAGAGCATCTTCAACGGTACCCTCCGTGACACCACCTACCAATTTCTGGATGTGCTGCTGAAGAAAAAACGCGAACCTGCATTGGACACCATCTGCGAAGAATATTTCAAGCTATACAATGCCGCCCACAATATCAAACCGGTGACCATCACCACGGCGCAACCGTTGAGCGATGCGCTCAAGACCAAAATCGTGTCCTTGCTCAAAGAGCAGACGAAAGCTACTGTAGCCCTTGAAGAAATTGTGGATCCAGAACTCATCGGCGGCTTTGTCATTAAAATGGACGACTTTTATTTTGATTCCAGTATCTTGTCGAAAATCAACAAATTGCGACAGGAATTTTCCCAAAACAGTTTTCAAGTACAATTCTAAAAAAACATATAAATGGCAGAAATCAAACCCTCAGAAGTTACAACCATACTGCGTCAGCAATTGGAGAATTTCAACCAGAAATCCGAAATGGAAGAAGTTGGAACCGTGTTGCTCGTGGGTGACGGCATTGCCCGTGTTTACGGCCTGCACAACGTCCGCTCCGGCGAATTGGTGACGTTCAACACCAAAAACGGTGACGAAATCACGGGTATCGCCCTCAACCTTGAGGAGGACAATGTGGGTGTCGTGCTGCTCGGCGACTCCAAATCACTCAACGAGGGCGACATTTGCAAACGCACCGGCCGCATCGCCTCCATCAAAGTCGGTGAAGGCTTGTTAGGCCGTGTCATCAACACCTTGGGACAACCCATTGATGGCAAGGGTGCCATCGAAGGAAAACTCTTCGAGATGCCCATCGAGCGCAAAGCTCCCGGTGTCATCTACCGCCAGCCCGTGAAAGAACCGTTGCAGACTGGTATCAAGGCCATCGACGCCATGATTCCTATCGGTCGCGGACAACGTGAACTTATCATCGGCGACCGCCAAACGGGTAAAACGGCCATCGCCATCGACACCATCATCAACCAGAAGTCTTTCTACGAACAAGGTAACCCCGTATATTGCATCTATGTGGCTGTGGGACAGAAAGGTTCGTCCGTGGCCGCATTGGTGAAAACTCTTACGGAACGCGGTGCCATGCCCTACACCATCGTGGTGACCGCCACCGCTTCGGATGCCGCCGCCATGCAGTTCTACGCTCCGTTCGCGGGTGCCGCTATTGGCGAGTATTTCCGTGACACCGGCCGCAGCGCCCTCATCATCTACGATGACCTTTCGAAACAGGCTGTGGCTTACCGCGAAGTGTCGCTGCTGCTCCGCCGCCCGCCCGGACGTGAGGCCTACCCCGGCGATGTCTTCTACCTCCACTCCAGACTTCTGGAGCGTGCTGCCAAAATCATCGAATCCGATGAGATTGCCGCCAAGATGAACGACCTGCCGGAGACGCTGAAGCCCATCGTGAAAGGCGGTGGCTCCCTGACGGCTCTGCCCATCATCGAGACCCAAGCCGGCGACGTCTCCGCGTATATCCCGACCAACGTGATT
>JAEEKL010000251.1 GCA_016282395.1 Bacteroidales bacterium | reverse complement strand
TCAGGGTCCATTCGTACACATTCTCGTTGTCAGGTTGGATGAATAACTGGTTGCAGGCCGGGTTGGGGTATATTCTCCCGTCAAAATCTTCAAGTTCGGGGATGCCTACACCGCTGTATTCCAAAGCGATATCATCTACAAAGAGAACCGAAGTGCTGTTCATCGTTGTGGAGGAGAGGATGATGATCATGATGGAGTCGCACTCCGCATTGGGTGAGTCAAGGTCAATCCCGATTTTCTGGTAAGCGTCAGGATCTTCTGTTTGGAAGATGCCATAGTTGTAGCTTATCGGCATGCCCTCTTTTTTCGCCACGGCGAACATCATGAGTTGGTCGCCTTCCTGCGGTTGGTATTTCACCCAAGCGGTGACCGATGCCGGGACGGTGGAGCATGGGACGCCTTTGGAGAGAAGCTGTAATAACGATGACAGGGAGGCCAGATTCTCAGGGTCAAAACCCGAGTTGCCGGTGGTGTCTTGGATGGCTTGGATGATGCTCATGATGTTTTCCAGAGGAATGGAGAACCCTTCCGACTCCCCGGCTTGCAGGATCCCCGGCAGATTGAAGCTAAACTGCGTGTAGGGTATCGTGAAGTCGCCAGAGACTAACTTTACGGACGAGTTGCCCGAGTGAGCTTCATTGCTCTGGGTGCCGAAATTGACCTCCACGGGAAGGTTCACGATGGAGGTGATGTCTCCGTGAAGCCCTACGGTCCATCCCACGGGCTTCCCGTAAGACCACAATTCAAAATCGCTGTTCAAGATGGTGTTCTGGGCCGTCAAGCCCAAGAAACCCGCTAAAAGCATAACTAATGTAAACGTTTTTTTCATATTCGGTGGTTTTTATTACGATTTGCGATTTACGGTTAGTGAATAATCATCTTTTCACCACTTTCTTCACCACGCTGCTGCCGTCTTTGAAACGAACTTCTATCAGGAAGAGGTTGCCATCGTAATGGCCCAAGTCCAGGGTGGTGGCTCTGTCATGAAGGGTGACGGTGTTCAGCAGTTTGCCATCGGCGGTGAGGATGCGGACGTTCTCGATGTCACGGTCAGCGGAGACTCGCACGGTGCCACGGGTGGGGTTGGGGGTGACAGTGACCGCGTGGCGCTCGTGTGCGGGTACGTCCGTAAGCGACATGGGGAAGGTTTTCACCACGGTGTCGCACACCTGGTTGAGGCTGTCGCTGACCACGAGCATGACCGTGGCTTCCCCGTCCGAAACGGTGGCTGGAGTGAACGTAAAGGAGGGGTTACTCTCGTTTTCGGCGAAGAGGGTGAACGCTTCGTTTTCCAGCACATACCATCGCAGGTGGCCGTCCTCGTAAACGGTGTCCCATCCTGCGTTTTGCACGGCCGGCGGAACGCTGTAAAAGAGGGTGCTAAGGTTCTGGAACTGGACAGCGTCGCCGTTTTCCTCGGGTTGGTAGATAAAGTCGGCGTCAAGGTGGTATCTTCTCAACCAGAACTCAAACACAAAGGGAACGCCCGTGTAGGATCGCACTTCACATCGGTAATAGGGCCATACGTGGGAACTGACAGCAATTGCGGTATCAGGGTCGATGAAAATGTCATAGACGCTCGGAATCGTGATACCAACAGGTGTATTATACTCATCTAAAATACGGTTTGACGCATCCAACGAATCGTAGCCATAATGCCATTCGTAGGTGTTTTCAAGAAAACCTTTAGGTACTGACAGGTGGAAAACAGGATTATCATCCGTGGATACTACCATGCCGCCTCCAGAAACCATTTTGGCGTAAAAGAGGCCGTAGGACCAATGTGCGAAATATAGGCAAGACCGTGAGCGTATCCGTAGCTTCACAGATTTGCCCTGAGTAGCGTAGGAACTTAAATCGAATGCGACAGGTTTATACTCGAACCATTTTACGGGATTGTAGGACTGTCCGGAAATTTGATTAGAAGGGCATACACGAAAAGGGAATGTCGTGGGTGTGGCTTGCGGAAATGCCCAATAGTAAACGTAGGATTGCAAGTTATCAGACCATATAGAGTGGTCTTGACCGCTGTTTTCCCCGCTCGGCACGGCAAGGAAGCGGCTGTACGGCCAATTGTTATTGGTAGGTGTTGGATTGCCGGCGATAGTGGCTGCTTCCGTCGGATAATAGCCGCTTTGGATGAGCTGGTTGGTCTGTCCGTCCAACACCTCGATGTAAAAACGGGAATTTTCCGAGGCTTCATGATAAGCTACATCTTCTTCGGCAAAGGAGAAGCAAACTAACAAGACACTCTCATTTTCCTGTGGGTAAAACCAGTATTCGATTTGGGAGTTGTTGTTGAGTGAAGGGTTGCCCAATTGTATAACCGTGTCAACTTGCAAACCATTGGGCTTGGTGATGATGCCTGTGGTTGGGAAGTATTCCTCGTGTACATAATTCGTCCCTATGCCGTAGCACCGGCACGGGTCTTGCCCGTTGGTGGTGATTAGTTGGTGATGCGGGTTTGGACCGGGGACTGTGGTGTTCTCGTAATTATCTATGCCAGCGTTATAACTTTCATTATAGGTTAGCCTTATGTACGGGTGGTTCTGGACATCGAGGGTCATGAAGTTCAACGGTCCCTGCGACGGCTCCCACGGGGCGTAGGTTTGTGCCGAACCGGCCAGACATAACAGAACACAAACGGTTAGGGCGTAAAGTTTTTTCATATTTTTGGGGTTGGTCTTAAGGTAGTAGGTAATAGATAGTTTGTATTTGGTAACTGTCATCGAGTCATTCTTTCCGAAAACGATGCCGCAAAAATAAGATTTTTTCATAATTCTGCATTCATAATTCGCAATTGAAAAGGGGCATCCATCGGACACCCCTTCTGTTCATAAATTATATGTCACAAATTACAAAATCGTAATCGCCCCTTTATGCCAGGATGCCACTCCCTCGTAATCGACAATGCGGAGGATGTACGTGTAGGTGGCGCCCACATGCAGCTGGCCGTTCTCGGTGCCGTTCCATTCAAAATCTTTGTTGGTGGTATGATAGACTTGCACACCGTGGCGGTTGAAGACCGTGAACTCCAGCTCTTTGATGAGGTTGCTCTGCGGGATGCGGAAATAGTCGTTTACCCCATCAATCCTGCTCGGGGTAATGGAGTTAGGCAGGTTCAGGAAGGGTTTGCAGGCGGGGATGACAATGCTGCCAGAGGCCGTACAGCTGTCTTGGTTCATGATTTCCACGGTGTAAGTGCCGGGTGCAGTGATCGTAGTGACCGGTGCTGTCTCCCCGTTGTCCCATTTGTATTGAATTACCGTGTCAGCGCATACAGCAGTGAGATCAGTGGTGAATGCCTCGCAATATTCTGGGTCGGAGGTGATTTCCACCTTGGGTTTTCGGACGATAAGCGTGACATCCACGATGCTGTCGCAGCCGTTCCAAGCGAGGGTGTCATAAGTGACACGTCGCGTGCCCTCGCTGTTCCATATCTGGTTTTCACCGAAATAAGCCCGGTCAAATACGTAAGGCAGTTTCTCCTCACACGTGTAAACAGTGTCCTTGGTCAGCGTGTCTCTAAGAGCTTTCAAGTCCAGCTGGATGCGTTTTATGGTATCTTTGATGCACTTTTGCAGGGAATCTTGGATGATGATTTTAATGAAAGCTTCACCGGTGAGAGTGTCTATATATGGGTGTTGGAATACGTATGTGAAAGAAGTATCGCCATAATGGTTGGGGATGGAGTCAAAGTTTTGGCTCAATCGGTTCTTGATAAGCCATTTGATATGGTGTGTTTGCTGATAGGTGGTGTCATCCTCCGTTTCCCCTGGTCCTGGCGGAGTTACGGAGAAAATCCGGCTGGAGTCAATAAGCTGTGCTCGCAGGTCGCAGTTCTCGAACTTCTGCTTAAAGGTGATGTCCGGCTCCAAAAAGTAGGATTTGATTTCCGCCTCATAGAGGAATGGGACTCCCGTGTAAGACCGCATCTTGCAGCAGTAGTACGGCCACAGCTTTCCGTTAGGAGAGGAAAGGAGCGTCTCTCGGTCAATGTAAACATCGTAAACACTACCTGTGATGCCAGGAGTGACATTGATTTGAAGTTCAGGGCGGTTTTTGGCATCTAAGGAGTCATAGCCGTAGTGCCATACATAAGAATCCTCCAAAAAGCCTTGGGGAACGGAAAGGTGTATAGGCTCGGTTCCGCATGCATCCACATGGATGGAACCCGGGATCATTTTGGCGTAGAAGAGAGCATAATTCCAATGGGCAAAATACACACATGCCTTCGCTTTGATCCGTAATTTTACGGATTTGTGTTGTGCGGCGTAAGAACTCAGGTCGAAAGCGATGGGCTTGTATTCGAACCATTTAACAGTATAGGACGACTGTCCAGAAGTTTGAGCAGAAGGGCATTCGCGATAGGGGAATGTCGTGGGTGTGGCTTGTGGAAATGCCCAATAGTAAACGAAAGATTGCAGGTCATCAGACCAGACAGAGTGGTCTTGACTGCTGTTTTCCCCACTCGGCACAGCGAGAAAACGGCTGTATGGCCAATTGTTATTGGTAGGTGTCGGATTGCCGGCAGTGGTGGCCGCTTCTGTCGGATAATTGCCGCTTTGGATGAGTTGGTTGGTCTGACCGTCCAATAACTCGATGTAAAAACGGGGATTCTCATCTTTATCGTGATAATACACATCTTCTTCGGCAAAAGAGAAACAAACCAACAAAGTACTTTCACTGACCTTAGGGTAGAACCAGTATTCAATTTGGGAGTTGTTGTTTAGAGAAGTACTGCCCAACCGGATGACTGTGTCAACGGGACTTCCATTGGGCTTCGTGATGATGTCTGTGGTCGGAAAGTAATTCTCATGGATGTAAGTTGACCCTGTTGTGTTGAAGCATCGGCACGGATCCGCCCCATTTGAGGTGATCAGTTGGTGATGGGAGTTTGGTCCAGTGGCGGTGGAATGGGTGAAGTTATCAACGCCAGCAGATTGTGATTCATTGTAGGAGAGCCAAATGTAAGGATGGCTCGTTGAACCCACATTCAAAGTCATGAAATCCAGGGGAACGGTGGCTGTGGCTGAATCCCAAGGCTGGTAATAGGATGGTTGCGCTATCCCAGTCAAATATACCAAGACACAAATGGTTAGGGTGATTATCTTCTTCATAACAATGCAATTTTCCTTTATAACGAAATTTTATGTTGGATGTTACAAATTTACTTTTGTGAATTGTGAAGGGCAACTGGTAACTGCTAATTGTCACCACTCCAGCTTCAATAACCACTCAATAACCACTCAATAACCACTCAATAACCACTCAATAACCACTCAATAACCACTCAATAACCAATAACCCATAACCAATAACCATTACTCCTTGTACCACCTGACCTTCAGCGACACAAACATCAACACCGCCAGAATAACGAAGATGCCGAGACTACCGAAGAGCAGGGCAAAGGTTTCCATCTGGAGCAGCACGTACATGAAGACGTAGAGCAGGAGCAGCAGCGCACCTACCATCAGCGCGGTCTTGCGGATTTTCAGAATGCCCGCCAAGTAGCCCGTGATCAGCACGATGGTCATCAACATGGCGATGAGATACGACCAGAGGAACGGGATGTGCTCGCTGAAGGAGAGCAACAGCGTGTAGAAAACCATCAATGCAGCCCCAATGAGCAGATATTGTACCGGGTGGATGGGTGTCTGACGACGGTACTCCACGAAGAAAACCGTGGCGAAAGTGAGGAAGATGAACAGGTAGGCGTACTTCACGGTTCGCGTGGTCTGCTGGTACTGCAGCACCGGTACCTTCATCATCACCCCGAACTCGTTCTTGTTCATGCTTACGCTGTGCGAGCCCCCGTCACTGTAGTCAACCCATTGGGTCACCGACTGCCCGAAGTCGCGGTTCAGAGCCAGCACCTTCCAAGTAGCCGTGAATCCGCTGTCCGTCACTGTGCGCTCGTCCGGCAGGAAGTTGCCCTGGAAGCTCGGCGTGGCACAATTGGAGGTCAGCTGAACGGAGGTGCTGTTGCCCACCGGCAGGAACATCAGCGATTCCGAACCCTTCAGCGGCAGCCGCACGGAGTAGGTCGCGGACACCGAATCCTGCATCTCGCTTACCGGCACGCGGCAACACAGTACCGAGCCCAATTCCTCGTCCTTATCCGACCTCATTGAGTGCTCCTCTCCGTTCAGCCGAAGCACAACGCTCTCCGAGAGTCCCCGGAAGTCGCTCAGCGAAATCAGCACCTCAGCCTTCGAGATGTCATAGACGGAATCCACATACTCTGAAAAATCAGGCAGTTGCAAATTGCCGTCCAACGTCAGATCAGCGGTATAGACGGTCACATCGAAATTGCCGCGATGCCGCTTCTCCGTCTTCACATCGCCCTTCACCTGCAGGGTTTCAGGCAGAAGATAGACATCCTTGTGGTAGTTTTTGCCGGGGATACGCACCACCGGTCCGATCACCCGCTGCGGCGCACTCCACATCTGCTCCACATCTTTCTCGGCCTCCTCCTGGGTCGCGTTCCGCTCATTCACCACGTGCAGGATGATTTGCTGCGGGATGAGTAGAATAAGACTGATAAGCCCTATAATGAGGAGTTTCAGCAGCATACGGTCGCTGCGTTTCATTCTTGATTTTTCCTGCGTGGCAGGTTTTGTTTGTTCTGCTTGCGGTGTCGTCACCGCGGTTGTCGTTTCTGTTGTCATATTTTTGGAATTTATTGGTGATTAATCGTTCATTCATCGCATCATCGTCTTCATCCGTTCCTCTACCGAGCTCTCGCCCCTATCGGGGCTACTCAAGGAAGTAATTTTATTCTATATTCTGCATTCTTTGTCAACAAAGTGCTTTGCGCTGCAAAGTTTCAAAGCAAAAAAAATCAGCTTCGGCACTCTTTCAAAAAACGCTCCAGCGCGGCAATGTGCGCTGCAAAGGCTTCCCTACCCTCTTCCGTAATCACATACGTTGTGTTGGGTTTTCGGCCAATAAACTTTTTTTCGCAGCGGATATAACCCACCTCTTCTAAATTGCGGGTATGGCTCGCCAGGTTGCCGTCGGTGAGTTCCAGCAGCGACTTCAGCGTGGCAAAATCCGCCGAGCCGTTAGCCACCAGCACCGACATGATACCCAAGCGGATCTTGCTTTCGAAAACTTTATTTAAGCCATCTATAATCGCCATGTCAATTTAATTCCTTATATTATCAAACAAACCACTACTTTACTTACCCCTTAACTGCTAACTACTAATTGCTAACTACTAACTATTAAATACTAACTACTAAGTACTAACCGCTAACTCTTATTTCCTCCGTTCAAACATCAAAACATACGCAATCCCAAACACAATATGTATCACACTGAAACCAATAAACCAGAAGAGCAGCGCATGTGACATCGTGAAGCAGTCAATAATACCGAGGATCAATTCCGCATAGCCCAAATAACGCAAAATCGGATAAGTGTAATGACTGCAATTAACTAACGCGAGGCCATAGAAAAGGAGCATGATAGAAGAGGTTAGTCCGTAGTGCCCCTGCATCACCAATGCCATACTGAGCAGCCCTCCTGCCAACAGAGGGATAAAAAAGTCGATAAGCATCTGGTACATCCGCTTATCAAAGACAAACCGAAGGTTGTTCCGCTTTGACTTGACAATAGCAAAAACGAAGACCGTGAGCAGTGAGAGGGCAAACATACCGATGGCACAAAACACAACGATACGGATGCGTTCCGGAGTGTTCATCACGGCGAAACATTGCAGATTTTCGCAACAAGGAAGCCAATCCCCCACCCCGATCACTGCTGCAGCCATCAACGAAGCAACTGCCGCATAAAGCCCTATAACAATAATAGACCATCCGCTAATTGCCTGAAAACGTGACGATTTACTCATCATCTCACGAATATCGTCCAACGTCTGTTTAACATCTTTTTCTTCCATAATCTAAAAAGTACTTTGCACTGCAAAGATACATTTTTTTTGATATGAAACACATTGTGAAAAAAAATGGATTACCACTCATACTTCAAAAAAAAACGGCTGGGAAACTCGCTCCCAGCCGCCACAAAATTTATAAAAAAGTTGAACGTAGTTCACACTATGCCAGACCGCCACCGCTCATGAACGGAGGCATCTGGTTCGGACGATCTTGGATCACACCGAACTGCTCCTCATACTTGGAGACATTGTCTTGCAAAGCACGGAGCAAACGTTTGGCATTCACCGGGGTCATGATCACACGGGAACGCACAACAGCCTTCGGGATTCCCGGAGACAAAGCGGCGAAATCCACGAAAAATTCGTTTTCAGAATGAGAAAGAATAGCCAGATTGGAATACACACCTTGTGCCACTTCCTCACTGATACTCAAATCCATTTTCTGTTCGTTTTTATTATTTTCAGCCATTTTCAAATTACTAATTACTAATTTCTAATTGTTATTCCTCCTCTTTAGAGGCCATCAGCGATTCATACTCCTCCTTCGATCCGACCTCGATGTTCTGGTAAGCGCGGATACCCGTACCTGCCGGAATCTTTTGACCGACAATGACGTTCTCCTTCATACCGATCAAGCTGTCGGATTTGGCATTGATAGCGGCCTCAGTCAGCACCTTCGTCGTCTCCTGGAAGGATGCGGCGGAGATGAAGCTGTGAGTCTGCAGAGAAGCGCGGGTGATACCTTGCAGAATCGGCTTACCAGTGGCCGGGCGAGCATCGCGGGTCACCACTAAGCGCATATCCTTACGTTTCAACAGGGAGTTCACATCACGCAGCTTCTTAGCAGAGATGATTTGACCCTTGCGAACTGTATCGGAATCGCCAGCGTCTTCCACCACCTTCTTATCCCAGATTTGGTCATTTTCCTCTTGGAAATCAATCTTGTTGATGAGCTCGCCTTGCAAGAACTTGGTGTCACCCGGATCTTCAATCTCCATTTTACGCATCATTTGACGCACAATGACCTCAAAGTGCTTATCATTGATCTTTACACCTTGCAGACGATACACCTCTTGAATCTCATTGATGATGTACTCCTGCACCTTTTGAGCACCCTTGATATTCAAGATGTCAACAGGGGTGAGAGAACCTTCGGACAGCGGCGTACCGGCCTTCACGAAGTCGTTCTCTTGCGCCAGAATCTGCTTGGAAGTCGGGATGAGATAGGTCTTGGCACCCTCGCCAGAATCCACACGCGGCGTAATCTTTACAACACGGTTACCTCGTTTCAGCTTCTTCTCGAAAGAAACGACACCGTCGATTTCGGAAACCACAGCGGGATCGGAAGGGTTACGGGCCTCGAACAGTTCGGTCACACGCGGCAGACCACCCGTGATATCACCGGACTTACCGAAAGAACGCAGAATCTTAACCAAAATCTCACCGGAATCAATAACTTGACCTTCTTCCACAGCAAGACGGGCGCCCACGGGAACGTCGAAGCTCTTGATGATGTCCCCATCCTCATCCAAAATGTTGATACTCGGGTTTTTGGTCTTCAAACGGCTCTCGATAATCACCTTGTCGTGGATGTTTGTCTGCTCGTCTGTTTCCACACGATAAGTGATACCCTCGATAATATCGTTGAACTGCACCTTACCGGCAACATCGGACAGAATCACAGCGTTGAACGGATCCCAATCAGCAATCAGGTCACCCTTCTTGATGCTGTCGCCATGCTTATAATACAGATTCGAACCGTAAGGCACGTTCGCGGAAGACAAAGCCACACCTGTCTTCACATCGATAATCTTGATTTCAGCGGTACGGCCAATCACCTTGTAGTAGAATTTGCCCGTATCGTCGGTCTTTTCCAAGGCACGAAGCTCATCAATGCTCAGCACACCATCGTAGGAAGCCATAATGCTGCTGTTGGCGGCCACGTTACCGGCCACACCACCGACGTGGAACGTACGCAGGGTCAGCTGAGTACCAGGCTCACCGATGGACTGTGCCGCAATGACACCGACAGCCTCACCAATCTGCACCATCTTACCGGTTGCCAAGTTACGGCCGTAACACTTCTGGCAAATACCGTGCTTGGACTCACAGGTCGGCACCGAACGGATTTCCACTTCTTCGATGGGAGAATCCTCAATGATTTGGCAATATTTCTCGGTCAATTCCTCACCAGCCTTGATAATCAACTCGCCGGTTTGGGGATGATAAACGTCATGCAATGTCACACGACCCAACAGACGGTCGTACAACGTCTCCACCACTTCTTCGTTGTTCTTCAACGCGCTCACGGTCATGCCGCGCAGCGTGCCGCAGTCTTCCTCATTGATGATGACATCGTGGGAAACATCGACCAAACGACGGGTCAGATAACCTGCGTCAGCGGTCTTCAAAGCGGTGTCGGCCAAGCCCTTACGGGCACCGTGCGTGGAGATGAAGTACTCTTGCACGGAAAGGCCTTCCTTGAAGTTGGACAAGATAGGGTTCTCGATAATCTCACCGCCGGATGAGCCAGCCTTACTGGGCTTTGCCATCAGACCACGCATACCGGACAGCTGACGAATCTGCTCCGCAGAACCACGGGCACCAGAGTCGCGCATCATGTGAACGGGGTTGAAGCCCTGACGGTCTTCCTCAATTTCCTTCATCAAAATCTTGGACAGACGCGCGTTGCACTGCGACCACACATCGATGACCTGGTTGTAACGCTCGGTGTTGGTGATGAAACCCATGTTGTAGTTCATGGTGATTTCATCGACTTGGGCGTTGGCCTCGGCTATCAACTTCGGTTTCTCGGCAGGCACAATCACATCGCCGAGATTGAACGACATACCGCCCTCGTAAGCCATACGATAACCTAAGGTCATAATGTCATCCAAGAACTGGGTACAGGATTTGTTACCACACTTGATAAGCACGTCGCCGATGATGTCGCGCAACGCCTTCTTGGTCAGCAACATATTGATATAGCCATAATCTTTCGGCACCACTTGGTTGAACATCAC
>JAEEKL010000250.1 GCA_016282395.1 Bacteroidales bacterium | reverse complement strand
GGTGAAGGTCCCGCTTTTCCCCGAATGCGACAAGGAAGCGGTGCGTGGGGTGATGTCGATGCCGAAGTGGAAACCCGGCAAAAACATGGGGAAACCGGTGCGCTGCTACTACCAGGTGCCGGTGACGTTCCGGTTGTGATCTCCACGGATCACACGGATCTGCGCGGATAAATACTCAAGGTAAAGACAGGGAATATTACGTGTAGGTACGAGCGATACATGGAGATAAGTCATCGTGTGACTCTATACGAGAACCGGTCGAACTTCTCGAAACCTAATTTTGAGAGCCGTTCCACACTCCGCTCTCTATCCTCATCTGTGTTGAACTCCGGGATCAACGGCACGCGGAGGAAGACGTGCTCGTGGTTGTAGTTCGCTGCGAGCCACGCCAGATTCTCCCACACCTGCGCGTTCGATTTTCCTGTGTATGCCATGTAAATCTCGTCGTTGGCGTCCTTGATGTCGATGATGAAGTCGTTGACGAGCGGTGTGACCGTCTGCAGGGAAGACAGCGGCACGTTGAGCGAGGTCTCGAGGGTGATTTTCCAGCGACCGGCGCAGAGGGTGTGGAACTGGTGGATGAACTCGGGGCGCAGCAGCGGTTCCCCGCCGCCGAAACAGACCCCGCCTCCTGTGGCCACGAAGTAGAGGTCGTCAATCAGCAATTGCTGGTAGAGGCTTTCCGGCGTGAACTTATGCACGCGGGCATTCGCATCCAAACAGCTGGGATTCAAACAGTAACGACACCGTAGCGGGCATCCGTGGAAAGCCGCCAACGTGGTTACCCCTTCACCATCAACACCGATGCGGTGGCGGTTCACCCCGATAAAGGAGGCCTGATCATTACTGCTTTTGGGTTGATTAAGCATCTTTTGTGTACTACGATTGAAAACGCAAAAATACTAATTTTCCAAAGCAAAAAAATCCCCCTGCGGTTATGCCGAGGGGGATTATATTTTCTATAACAAAATTGTTTAATGCTGCATGCGGGCGTTGATCTTGTCATTCAGTTCTTGCGGGATAGGCAGATTGAGCAAAGCCTTCATTTCGCGCAGGATTCTGTTGTTTTCCAAATTGTCGGAGTTCACTTGATAGGCCTTCTCGCACCATTCGTGGGCTTTCTCCATAGCGTTTTTGCGTTCAGGGCTTTGGAACAGACTGTTGGCCTCATCCCAGTGCTTGGTGTTCATGGCCGTTTGGCGACGATCCATGATGTCATAATATTCCATAGCATAGCGGTATCCCATTTGTTTCATAAGGTCAAAATTGTTGGGCGTTTTGGCAAGAGCATCTGTCAGAATTTTCTCTGCCTTGGCATACGACTTTGCGTTGGTCAAATAGGTGGCACAGATGGGAACCATGGCCTCGTCACCGGTGGCAATGACCTTGTCGCATGTCTCTAACAGCTTCTCTTCGTTGCCGGTCATGGCATAGTAGTCCATTTCAGGCTCATACAATTTTTCCGGCTTGTCAGCGAAAATTTTCTTCGCCTTGGCGAGGACATCACCGCATTTCACCGTGTCATTCTTGTCTTTGTAGAGGTAGTAGAGTTCCACGTAGGCATCTTCTGACACATCAGGAGCCGTTTCTATGCATTTGGACAGCATTTTCTCATAGTTATCCTTATCATTCAGCTTCTGATTATACAAAATGGCCGTTTGCAGATAGACAATAGCGGCATTCTTTTTCATCTTTGCCAACTCGAAGCATTTTGCTGCCAAACCGTAATATTTCAAAGCGTCCTGCACTTTGCCTGCAGAGGCGGCAGCGGCAGCTTTTTCATAGAAAGGTTCTGCCAACAGCTTCTGTCCTTCGATGGCCCCGAGCATACCCGTCTTCGGTTCCACTTTCGGATCAAGTTCCAAGGCCTTAACGAACGAATTGTAAGCGTCTTCCAGCGCATTGGGATAGCGTGCGGCAACAGACGGATCTTTTTGCTGTTTCTCCAAATCGTATCTGTATAAGTGGACATTGACATTCGCCTGCATCAACCATACAGCAGCGTTATCAGGATTGGAAGACATGCAGGATTCCATGAACTTTTTTGCCTTAGGAGTTTGGCCGCTTCTCAGGCATTGCCATACATCGTCCAGACAAGATTGCGAGAAAGCACTAACACTCACGAAGAGCGCGACTAAAACAAGCATCCATTTTTTCATTTTCTTGAAATTTTTAGTGATTTTTTATTTGATTGACTAATTTTCCAATTGTTTAATAAGGGCGTCTATTTCATCAGCCTTGGGGGATTGTTGGCGTACGTAGATAGCGCGAAGGGTGTTGAGGAGATTCACATCCTTGGGCTCAAGTTTGCGGGCTTGCTCAAAATAGTTTGCCGCTTCTGCAAGGTATTTCTCAGAAAGGTTTTTGGCGGTTTGAATGTCGTCATTGCTGGCCTGCTGCAGTGCAAGCTGGTTTTGGCGGTTGAAATAGTACTCCGAGAAACTGTAGGTGCATACACCCAGGTTATACAAGATGACAAAATTGTTGGGACTCATGGCATTGGCGCGAGTGAGCAGACGGTCTGCGGCCTCATAACGTTTCTCTTTAATGTAAAAATTAGCCACATTTACCATCTCATCAGCGGTCTTCAACGATTGAGGATCAATTTGATCCACTAAAGAAACAGCTTTCACACTGTCGTCAGACCAATAAGCGTAGTCGATTTCCAGCAGCCGCACACTCATATCATTAGGATTTTTTTCTTTAGCTAACTTCAAAGTGTTCTCAATACTTTTTTTGTCTTTGGCTTCTTTGTAATGCTCAATCAGCTTCGCAAACACGTATGAATTTTGTGAACCATCGTCCAATGCTTTCTGATAGTATTTCATCATTTCCGAGGTCTCTCCCAGACTTTCGAGTGCGTATGCGTAGTAATAGTAGAGGTCACCGTTCATCGGGTACTGCGGCGTATCCATCTCATAACTTTTGATGCCCTTTGCAAGCGTCGTTTTCGCACCTGTGAAATCCTTGGCTATCAGCTGGTCAGCACCGCGGACAAGAAGATAGGGATAGAGCTGTTTGAGTGCCTCCTGGGCGCTCATCATGTCCAACGCCTCCACTTTCGGGTTGATGGCAATGGCCTTCTCGAAAGCGTCAAAAGCCTCTTCCGGGGCATTGGGATAACGGATTTGGTAGCTCTCGTTCTTCTGTTTTTCGCTGTATTCGCGGTTGGCTAACAGGAATTCGATATTGCCTTTGTAGAGCCAAGTCTGCGCCTTCGCGGAAAGCTTCTCGTCTGCAGCACACAAGTCTATCTGCTCCTTGGCCTTGTCGTAATCCTTGTCATAGAAACAGTTGTAGGCCTTGGTCAGCGATGGCTTCTGGGCGACCAGCGTTGTTAGAATCAACAAGTTAACTACCAAAAGAATGGACTTTTTCATAGTACTGTTTTTAGTCGGTTTGTTCAGACTCGTTTTCGGGATTACTGTTTAATGTTTCCGATTCATTATTTCCCGCAGTGTCGGCAGATTCAGTGTTCTCAGTTACATCAACATTTTCAGCATCCTCTTCCTCATCTTCCTGACGCGGAACTTCGCATACAGCGGCAATCATATCCTTCCCACGAAGGTCTATCAGTCTGACACCTTGCGTGTTACGACCCAAGATGCGCAATTGATCGACATGCAGGCGGATGGCGATACCGGAACGGTTGATGATCATCAGGTCATCGTCATCGGTGACAGCTTTGATAGCAATCAACCTGCCGGTGCGTTCGGTGATCTTGATGGTGCTCACACCTTTACCACCACGGTGAGTGATTCGGTAATCCTCTAACAGGGAACGTTTTCCATAACCGTTTTCGGAAACAATCAGGACGTTGCTGCGATTGTTGTCAATGGCGAGCATACCCACCACGCGGTCATTTTCGTCCTCAAGGGTGATTCCGCGCACACCGGCGGCCGTACGTCCAATAGCACGCAACTCTTCGTTCTCGTGGAAGCGGATGGCGCGTCCGGAATGCAGAGCCATCATGATGTCGCTGTTGCCGTCAGTGAAACGGGCGGCTAACAGGCGGTCGCCTTCGCGCACGTTAATGGCGATGATGCCTTTCTTGCGCGGACGCGAATAGGCTTCGATGGAGGTTTTCTTGATGACACCCTTCTCAGTACACAAAATGATGAAGTGATTGTTGATAAAATCAGGATCATCAATGCTTTGGAGATTGATGATGGCTGTAATCTTGTCGCCCTCCTCAATTTGCAGCAGGTTTTGGATGGCGCGGCCCTTGGAGGTCTTCATGCCTTCTGGAATCTCGAACACTCTCATCCAGAAGCACTTACCTTTCTCTGTAAAGAACAGCAGGTAGTTATGGTTGGTGGCCATATAAAGGTGCTCAATGAAGTCTTCGTCGCGGGAACTGCTACCACGGGAGCCCTTGCCGCCGCGGTTTTGCACCTTGTATTCGGCCAGCGGCGTGCGCTTGATGTAGCCCAAGTGCGAAATGGTGATCACCACCTCTTCGTCGGCGATGGTGTCCTCCACGCGGAACTCGGAAGAGCTGTATTCAATGGGCGAGCGGCGCTCGTCGCCGAAACGTTTCTTGATGTCTTGTAATTCGTCCTTGATAATGCCCATACGCAGGTTCACGTCGTTGAGCACGTCCTTGAGGTGCGCGATGAGCTTCATCAGCTCGTCGTACTCGTCCTGCAATTTCTGACGCTCCATGCCGGTGAGTTGACGCAAACGCATCTCCACGATGGCTTTGGCCTGGATTTCGGTGAAGCCCCATTTCTCCATAAGGCCTTGCTGAGCCTCTTGCACCGTTTGCGATGCACGGATAAGGGCGATAATCTCGTCAATAATATCCAAGGCTTTGAGGAAGCCTTCGAGGATATGGGCGCGCTCCTCGGCCTTCTTGAGGTCGTACTGGGTACGACGAATAACAACGGCGTGACGGTGTTTCACGTATTCCACGATAATGTCCTTGAGGTTCAGGGTCATAGGACGTCCGTTGACGAGAGCCACGTTGTTGATGCTAAAGGAGGACTGCAGGGCGGTCATTTGGTAGAGTTTGTTGAGAACCACCTCAGGGACGACATCTTTCTTGAGTTCATAGATGATGCGGGTGCCGTTGCGTTTGTTGGTGAGGTTCTGCACGTCGGTGATACCGGCGATTTTGCCCTCTTTGACGAGATCCACGGTGTGGCTGATCATGTCGGAAGGGTTGACCATGTAGGGCAAAGTTGTCACCACGATGCAGTTGTGGTTCTTTTCGGTCTCGATTTCAGCGTGACCGCGCATGACGATGCGGCCTCGGCCGGTGAGGAAGGCATCCTGCACGCCCTTGTAACCGTAGATAATACAGCCGGACGGGAAGTCAGGGGCCTTGATGGTGTGCATCAGTTCCTCGATAGTGATGTCGTTGTTGTCGATATAGGCGCAGATGCCGTCGCACACCTCGCTGAGGTTGTGAGGCGCCATGTTGGTAGCCATACCAACGGCAATGCCGGAGGAGCCGTTGACAAGCAGATTCGGAATCTTGGCAGGCAGCACGGTGGGCTCCGGAATGGAGTCGTCGAAATTGAGCACCATGTCAACCGTATCTTTCTCAATATCAGCCACCATCTCTTCAGAGGAACGGCGGAGGCGGGCTTCCGTGTAACGCATGGCGGCGGGACTGTCGCCATCGACGGAACCGAAGTTACCTTGTCCATCAACGAAGGGGTAGCGGAGCGTCCAGGGTTGCGCCATACGCACGAGAGCGTCATACACAGCCGTGTCGCCGTGCGGGTGGTATTTACCGAGCACCTCACCGACGATACGGGCGCACTTACGGTAGGGACCGCTCTCGGTGATATTCATGTCCCACATGGCGTAGATAATACGGCGTTGCACAGGTTTCAGGCCGTCACGCACATCAGGCAGGGCGCGGGAGACGATGACGGACATCGAATAGTCAATGTAGGCCGTCTTCATCAGATTTTCGATGTTATACGGAACAACTTTCTCGTCTAAAATCTCATTTTCTTCCATTTCTTATCTTCTATTAAATCTCTAACTATCTTAAAATGAAAAACTTAAATTTAGCTATAAGAAAGTCCGAAAATACGATTTTTTTCGATTTGCAAGGTGGAAACCACACACATTTTATCAACAATGAAAAACATGCAAAAAGCGAAAAAAGGGCATTAAAACGCGTTGTAAGAGGAAATCGGTGTTTTTCTTTATTACTTGGGCGTTCCGGCGCGGCTACACCACCATTCCCCACCAATGTGTCGAACTCCCCCTTCAATAACCCATAACCCATAACCAATAACCATTGAAAAGCCGCGCCGTCGGGCTGTCCTCTACAATGATTTTTGGCATCCATTACCGTACGGTTCGCAATGGTATTTTTGATTGTTTGTGCTTTGGTGTCGACCCTATCGGGGCTTTGGGGGAGGGGATGCCCTCGTTGCTCTACCGAGCTTTCACCCCTGTCGGGGCTTGGGGAAATCGGAATCGCCTTGTTCTACCGAGCTTTCGCCCCTGACGGGGTATTGGAAAAATCGGAATTGTCTCTTTCTACCGAGCTTTTGTCACTGTCGGGGGTGGTCCCCGCCCTTTTACCGATCCTTTGTCTTTTACGGGCTCATCGCAGTCCGTAGGACTGCAGGGCTTGGTAGGAAAATGCGGACAAACGGTGTTATCGCACGCCGTTAGGTGTGCGGGCATTTGATGCGACAAATAAGTTGGTAGAAAGTGTAGCATGGAATTTTCTGTGCCGGAGGCACAATATCTTAATAACCCCACACAAGCGTAACGAAGTGAAGGTATGGGGTTGCTAAAATTGTGTGTTTCCAACACGCTGCGCACCAGATGATTTCAAACCAAAATTACAAAAAGCCACAATCTACATATTATCAATAAGTTACATCAATAATTAAAAGGTTGACGCACCATTTTTGTTGTTCAATAATTCTTTCGGAAACGTAAAATGATTATTTTTGCCAGTTCAATTATATTTGTTCATTAACAACTTCAAAAATAACCAAATCCAAACCACAATGAAAAAAACATCCACGTTACTGCTTTTATTGCTGCTTTGCGCGGCACCTCTTATGTTCACAGGCTGCGGTCCGTCGGAAGACGAAACCCTTGCGATGCTGGTGGACGGCGGATGGGATGGTGTCATGGACATAAGCTACACTCTTGACAACGGCATGACCTACAAATCCACTGGTTCGCACGTCCAATTCTGGAGCGGGAACAATCTCACTTCCGGTTACGGAAAATGGTGCAACACCTTCCCCGAAACCGCTCCCTATACTTCCCTGAGCTATGACTTCACTTGGGAGGCACAAGACAAGGTTATCTACATCCATTTCAAAACAGACAACATCGAAAACGCAGACCGAGCCAACGTAAAGATCGGCACTTACTACATTAACGCCGGCAAATTCACCGGGAAGATTTCCACAATGGACAACTCCAAGAGCGCGGATTTCAAGTTCATCCACACCTCATCCCCGTGGGTATGGGATTATTACGTCATCTATCCGTGGGATGTTTATCCGTTCTATCCGTGGTACGACCCGTGGTATGATCCGTTCTACTGGTAGTCTTTAGCCTTTGGTTGTTTGCTATTGGCTATTAGCTATTAGCTATAAAATGGCCGGTATTCTTGAGAACACCGGCCGTTTTATTTTACCGAACGTAGAGACGATGTGCACATCGTCTCTACAAATCGGGTTAAGGTAATTTCTTTTTGAGTTCCTCCAATTCCCGGAACAGATCCGGCAGTTTGCGCATCATCGCCATTTCGCGCCATTTGGCGTTGGCGTCGTCGGCGGGCATCCCGAAGAGAGTTCTGCCCTCCTCCTTCACGTCCTTGTCTATGGCTGATAGAGCCAGCAGTACCGTGCCCTTGGCGATGTAGAGATCCTTGTTGACCGCCGCTTTGGCCCAGATCTTGCAGTCATCGTCAATGTAGGTGCAACCCGCCACGCCGCATTGCGCACCCAAGAGCGTGCGTTTGCCGATGTGCGTGTCATGACCCACCTGCACGAGGTTGTCGAAGATACACCCGTCGTCAATGTAAGTGGTGCCGGAAACGCCGCGGTCAATGCAACAGTTGCATCCGATTTCAACGTTGTTGCCTATGTATGTGTCGCCGCATGAGGTCAACTTCACCCAACCCTCGGGACGCTTCTGAAAATAGCATGCGTCAGCTCCGATAGTGCTGTTAGAGTGGATAATCACATTGTCACCAATGACAGTGTCCGCATAGATGCTGACATTGGAGTGGATGATGCAGTTCTTGCCGATGCGCACGTTCTCACCGATGAAAACTAAAGGTTGGATAACCGTGCCCTCGCCAATGACGGCACTCGGATGAATGGAGGTGTTTTGCGGTGTGAAATATGCAAAATGCTTCACAACAGTGATGTAGTCGAGAAGCGGATCTTCCGTAATGAGTAGCACCTTGCCTTCGGGGCACTCAACCTCGGCATTGTTGATAAGGATGACCGAAGCGTCGCTTTGCAGAATACGAGTGAAATACTTCTCGTTGTCCACAAAGGTGAGATCCCCGTTCTGGATTGAGTGCAACTCATTGATTCCCGTTACCCTGACGGAGTTGTCTCCTTTCACAGTAACGGGATGTCCAATCAGTTGTATCAGTTCGTCGATGGTCAGCGACTGCTGAAAATTCATACGAACAGATTATTCCTTAACGCGTTCTGAATACTTATTGGTGCGGGTATCGACCTTGATTTTCTCACCCACATTAATGAAGAGAGGCACGTAAACATCAGCACCGGTCTCAACGACAGCGCGTTTGAGTGAGTTGGTGGCGGTGTCGCCCTTCACGCCGGGATCAGCCTCGATGACTTCCAAGTCAACAAACGGGGGAAGTTCGCAGGTGAGCGGGGTTTCTGTATCGGTGTCGTAGTTGATTTCCACCTCCTGGCCTTCCTTGAGCAGGTCGGGGTTGTTGATCAGATCCTTCTCGATGGGAAGTTGCTCGTAGGTCTCGGTGTGCATGAAGATATAGGTGGTGTCGCCTTCCTTATAGAGGAATTGGTATGGGCGGCGCTCCACGCGGGCAAGGTCAACCTTGACACCGGCGTCAAATCTGAACTCCTGAACTCTACCGTTTTTGAGGTTTTTGAGTTTTGTGCGGACAAAAGTGTTACCTTTGCCGGGTTTCACGTGCAGGAATTCCACGATTGACCAAATCTCGTTGTTGTGAACAATACAGAGGCCATTCTTAAAATCAGCAGTTGTTGCCATACAATTGGTTTTTAGTTAGAATAAAATCGGCGGCAAAGATACATTTTTTTTGGAAACCGTGAACTGAGGTCTGCAATCAAGGATATGGTATCGATTACCCAAAAAAACGCCACATCTCGTTTCCTCGCATCATCGGCATTCATTGTGTTGTTGCATAACGTGTTGATTATCAAAACTGTTAATAACCTTGTTTATAAATAATCGTAAAGAGACGAAAAGCATCGGCAGGAAATATTACTTTTGCGCGGGTTCAGGTTCTGAACGGATTAATAGGGAACGCTGTGAGAATCAGCGGCTATACCCGTAGCTGTGAGTTCTATTTTGCGCTTTTTCCAATAAGTCACTGACAAAATCTTGTCGGGAAGGCGGAAAAAAGCGGGAACGAGCCAGAAGACCTGCCTGTAACCTGCGTTCGTGGCTTTCGGGACTAAGAGCAAACGAGAGCGGTGATTCACCGGCCATTGTCTTCCCTGAGCTGTTTTTATTAACAACCAAAACCTTAACCATTTTATGGATCAACTGTACATCATCAAACGCAACGGCAAACGAGAGCCTTTCTCGGCCGAAAAAATCAAAAACGCCATCGCCAAAGCGTTCCTCTCCGTGAACAGCTTCGCCACACAGGAGGTGCTCATCAACGTCATGAGCCGTCTCAAAATCCATGACGGCATCTCCGTGGAGGAAATCCAAAACCAAGTGGAAACCTCCCTGATGGCGGAGCGCTACTATGAGGTCGCCAAAGCCTACATCCTGTACAGACAACGCCATTACGAAGACCGCGAAGTCAAGGAGAAACTTGACTTTCTCATCAACTACTGCAATGCATCCAACGCCGCCACCGGCAGCAAATACGATGCCAACGCCAACGTGGAGCGCAAGAATATCGCCACCCTCATCGGCGAACTCCCCAAATCAAACTTCATACGCCTTAACCGCCGTCTGCTCTGCGACAAAATCAAAGACCTGTACGGAAAAGAGCTGGCAGACAAATACTTATACCTCTTAAACAACCATTTCATCTACAAGAACGATGAAACCAGCATTGCCAACTACTGCGCTTCCATCACCATGTATCCGTGGCTTTTGGACGGCACGCGCAGCATCGGCGGCAACGCCTCCGCACCCACGAACCTCAAATCCTACTGCGGAGGCTTTATCAACATGGTCTTCATGGTTTCCAGTATGCTCAGCGGTGCCTGCGCGACCCCGGAATTCCTGATGTACATGGACTACTTCATCCGCAAGGAATATGGTGACGAATACTACAAGGAGAGCGACAAAGTGGTGGATCTCTCGCTCAAGCAGCGCACCATCGACAAGGTGATCACCGACTGCTTCCAGCAGGTGGTCTATTCCATCAACCAGCCGACCGGCGCCCGTAATTTCCAGTCCGTGTTCTGGAATGTGGCTTATTACGACCGCTACTACTTCCAAAGCCTCTTCGGGGAGTTCCGCTTCCCCGACGGCACCAAACCCATTTGGGATTCGCTCAGCTGGCTGCAGAAACGGTTCATGCGCTGGTTCAACGAGGAACGCCTCCGCACCGTGCTCACCTTTCCTGTCGAAACGATGGCACTGCTCTCCAAGGATGGCGACATCATTGACACTGAATACGCCGACTTTACGGCGGAAATGTACGCAGCAGGCCATTCATTCTTCACCTACGTGAGCGACAATGCAGACTCGCTGAGCAGCTGCTGCCGTCTGCGTAACGAAATCCAGGACAACGGCTTCAGCTATACCCTCGGCGCGGGCGGTGTCTCCACCGGCTCCAAGAGCGTACTCACCATCAACATCAACCGCTGCATCCAGTACGAATGCCGCAACAATATCCCGCAATTCCAGTTCATCGGTGAGGTCATCGACCTGATGCACAAGGTGCAGATTGCCTACAACGAGAACCTCAAATACCTGCAGAGCAAGGGCATGTTACCGCTCTTCGATGCCGGCTATATCGCCATTAATCGCCAATACCTCACCATCGGTGTGAACGGTTTGGTGGAGGCCGCTGAATTCCTCAGCATCCCCATTGATGACAACCCGCAGTACCAGAAATTCGTGGAAGACGTGCTCGGTCTGATCGAGAAATACAACCACCAGTACAAGAGCAAGGAACTGCTTTTCAACTGCGAAATGATTCCGGCGGAAAACGTGGGCGTGAAACACGCCAAATGGGACCGCGAGGACGGCTACCGCGTGCCCCGCGACTGCTACAACAGCTACTTCTACCGTGTGGAAGACGACTCTCTGAACCTGCTCGACAAGTTCCGCCTGCACGGCAAACGCTACATTGAGCATCTGACGGGCGGTTCAGCCTTGCACGCCAATCTGGAGGAGCACCTCTCACAAGCACAATACCGCCAGCTACTCCGTGTGGCCGCACAAGAGGGATGCAACTATTTCACCTTCAACATCCCCAACACTGTCTGCAACGACTGCGGCCACATCGACAAGCGTTATCTCCACGAATGCCCCGAATGCCACAGCAAAAACCTCGACTACCTCACCCGCGTAATCGGCTACATGAAACGAGTCAGCAGTTTCTCGCAAGCGCGCCAGGAGGAGGCTGAAAGACGGTATTACGGGAAGATGTGATGGTTAATTGATAATTGATAACTGATAATTGATAATGAAAGAGGCTGGTACATACCTATAATCACTATTCACTAATCACTATTCACTATTCACCTGCTTCTATAACCAATAACCTATAACCAATAACCATTGTTAAAGTACTACAACTACGATATCGTCTTCCAAGAGATCCCCGATGAGGTGACCCTGGCGGTGAACATCACCAATTGTCCTCACCGGTGTGTGGGCTGTCATAGTCCGCATCTGCACCAAAACATCGGAATTGAGCTGAACACAGCCGCATTAGACCGTCTTTTGGGCATGTATGGCAAGCAAATCACATGTGTCTGCTTTATGGGAGGGGACCGGCAGCCAAAAGACGTGGTGGCTTTAGCGCGTTACCTGCGACAACATTCACATCTTAAAGTGGCATGGTATTCGGGCAACGACACACTGCCACTCAACGCTAATCTGTTCGACTATGTAAAAGTCGGCGGTTATCAGGAAAAACTCGGGGGGCTGCGCTCCCGCACCACCAATCAGCGTCTCTACCGTTACAGCAACGGCCATTCCGAAGACATTACAGAACGGTTCTGGAGGAAATAACATCATCCCCTGCCTTAAAATTCATAGTCTCGCCTATTTTAATTCGACTATTGTCTAACATTCAAAGTTGAAAAACAATAGTGAAATAATACAGATTAACACATTTTTTTAAAAACAACAAGAGCGGCATCTTTCGATACCGCTCTCTGTTTGTATCAAATTCAACTGTTAGAAATTGAACGTGGCTGTACGATCATACGATGCATCGCATCCGTATGCGTGAATGGTGACAGTACCTGTGATGTTAGTAGCTTCAGCAGGAATTGCATTTAAAGACTTAAGAACATTCATGCTTTCCTTAGCACCAACATAGGTGTCATACACCGTTTCGCCATAATACTGATAAGAGACATCGTAAGTCACTTCCAGAGAAAGATCCTCAGGATTAGTGATAGTCGTTTGCAACTTTCCATCAGTAAGAAGTGTAGTAGTTCCTATGAAATCTGCAGCAGGACAAGTTTTGCCCTGATTGGCAATCGCACAAATCTCAATGGTGGGACAACTCTCAATTGTCACATAGTCGTGGTCTTCGAGATATTCTTTAAGATGTTGTTTCACATACTTTTTCACAGTTGACATGAGATCAGGATTATTTTGTGCAGCCTCATACAACGGGGTAATGTCATCAATAGTGGCGTGTTCAGCATAATATTCTGCAATTTCAGCAGCATCTTCCTTATGAGTTTTGATATAATTCTTGGCTAAAAGACGGATTCTCTCATGAGCAGCGGTGTTAGACATCAAATGATCATAAGCATCCTGAACATCTTCAGGAGTAGTTTGCTCCAGATAGGATTTGAAAATGCTCTCGGCAATACTCTTGTGTGTTTTCAGGTAATTAATAATGGAGTCTTTCAAAGCGTTTTTAAGGCCGTAAGGGTTGTTGCGAAGAGCGTCGGAAATAGCCAATGCATCATACTTTTCTTCCGGCGTACCGTTAATACCCCATTTGGCATTATAAAGATACTCCACAATCATGTCAGTGGTAAGCTTGCTCGGACCAGCCTGCAAAGCATAAGGGACAGCAGTCACAGGGGCGGAGACAGTGATGGTGGCTTCCGTGCCGGCGCTTGTGGTGACATTACCATCTATATCCGTAACAGTAACAGGATCGGTGGTGTAGGTGATAACAGCCTCGATCGTGGCAGCGGCCCAATTCACATCGGCCAATGAACCAGACACATCCGTAACACCATCATCGCCGATGATAAGAGACATCAGACCATTTTGGTTGGTCATGACACTCGGATGGGTTTCAGTATAAACATCACTGCCGTAGGTGATATTAATCTGGACACTCATCTCATCATTGAAAAGCAGTTGGTTGTTGGCATCACGAACCACAGCCTGGAAATTCAGTTTGGGTTGCACAGTGGCTATGCCTGATTGCGCAAACGCGAAGTTCCCTAAAATCAGGAACATCATCAAGAAAGAAAAGATTTTTTTCATTTTTTTATGTTTTAATTATTAATATTTTTATTCTTTAGTGAATTGTGCATGGGTCAACATCCGTGCAATCCGCTTTCTGGATATAGTGATGGTCATCCAGATATTCTTTGAAAATATCTTCAAAATAAGCTTTGACTTTAGGATACACTTCCGTATTAGCCTTGACTTTGGCGACAAAGTCCTCTACATAATGTTCATCCTCTGCTATGGTGTAATTGTTGATGAAATATGCTGCGATATCAATGACATCCTGCATGTGACTTTTCATATATTCAATTGAAAGGATTCTACCGCTTTCGTATGCGTTAGTGTTGTTGACTGCATTGTCATAAGTTGATTGCACATTTTCAGCCGTCATAACATCAACATAATGCAACAGAACATCCTTGGCAATATCCTTATGGGCTTTGCCATAATTGATAAGTGAATCAATGAAATCATCTTCAAGTCCATTAGGATTTTCATGGACAGCTCTCAGAATTCTGCGGGCATCATCCTCAAAATTGATTTTTCCGAGATATTCAATAATTTCATCGGTAGTCAGTCCATCGGGAACATTGGCAGCTTTCAAGGCGTATGGCACGGCATAGACAGGAACATCCTGTGTAATAGTTCTTCCGTTACAGTTTATATTCAAACTGATACGGGCACGACTCCAGTCAACTCCAGCAGCCTCCCAGTCAACTCCTTCGCCGAAGCCGATTTGAAGGAGGGCGTTGGCATCCGTGGAAAGACCGTTAACGTCTTCGTCATACAAGCTTGTAGTGCCTTCCTTATCGAAAATGCTGACATGAACGTTAACCGGACTCTGCTCGTAAAGCAAATTGTTACCATCGTCGCGAAGCAAGACTTCGTAACTCAATTTTGGCGTTTGTGCCATCAAGATGCCCCCTGCAAAGAGGAACATCGACAAAAAAACGATAATTTTTTTCATTGTACTATTTTTTTTATTATTCTTCTTTGTTGATTGGGATTAGAGTTCGTTTTTCACGCAGCGCACGCTCAATCCTCTGTCACGCGGGAACATATTGTGAACTTTCGGATTGGCACAGAAATAGCTCAACTCGAGAGTTGTGGCTACGGGATCGCCCGTCATTGTTGTAGCTTTCGTGTCGCTCCAGAAGTCCGTCCAACCAAGGAGGTTGCTGTAGTAAGGATTGCCGCCGACGATAGTGGCAACACCTGCACCATGTGCGCTGAAACCTGTTTCGTTGTTATAATCATTCGGGGTGAGCCAGAAATCGGGCGTGTTCAACACTTTTGTGTTGTGAGAGGTGAGGTTATTCATTTGCTCGACAGTGGGGATATGCCATCCGCTGGGGCAGATACCTTGCACATAACCATCCACTTTCGTCGGTTCTGTTGTGTTATCGTTTTCGGCAACACCAACGGCGGAATACCATGTGTAGAGGCGGCCGTAGTTCGCGAGGTTGGCAGCTTCGTCATCGTTGGGGGCAGCATTATAAACCAATGCTGTCGGAATAGCACCGCCTGCGGTTCCATCGGTATTGCAATAATGCTCGGCTTTCAGGTTGGACTTTGTCCAGCAGGAGCCGCCTACGCCGACCACATCATACACATTGCCATCGCAATCTTCAACAGTTTCGGGGCATTGGAGAATCATGATGGTGAATTCTTTCACTCTGTCATAACCAAAAGGATTAAAATGAACCAAATAAAAATTGTAATCGCCCGGTGTCACAGGAGCTTTGAGTTTTCCTAAGGTCGGATGATCAAAGTCCTGATCGGGGGTCAGGGTGATCACCAGCGGATCCAACTTGTTCAGTTGTGCCTGGGCCACACCTGTGGAAACCTCATAGCCGCCAGCCGATGTCATTTGGTCTGCAAAGGCCTGACCGAGGACAATAGAAGTGTTATCACTTGTGGCTGCGCCGCCGCTGAAACCGAAAAGTCCAACGGTACCTTGTGCAGACAACACACCTGCGCTAAAAAGCGCCATCATCAAAATCAGTAAGTTTTTTTTCATATTCATTTATTTTTTTTATTAATTTTTCTATTTTTCAGGTATGATTCACAACTTTCATCCGACATCAAAGACACATCACAAGCCGTTTTTTGACGGGAAATGTGCAACTTTTGCGCAAAACACCGCAATCATAACAATTTGCGAAAAGCCAGTCAAATGCCTGTTAACCATACAGTTACAATTCATTACACACTTTACTTTTTCTTATTTAATCAACTTGCAAATATATAAATTATTTGAATAGCAAATCTTTTTTTGTTTTTTTTTTCAAAAAAAAATTGCCATCACTTATCGGATTATACGATACAATATTATATATGTTACAATATTTAGGTTATTGGTTATAGGTTATTGGTTATAGAGGATGGCCGATGGCAATAGCTGGTAGGCGAAGGCAATAATCGGGTGGCTATTGGCGGTAACCAGTAGGTATCAGCTATCAGCCAAAAGCTAAAAAGCTAAAAAGCCAAAAAGCTAACAGCCAACAACCAGAGAACTAAGAATGCGTACCGCAAAAGCGGCAAGCCAGGCAACGCTAGTGGTGTAGAACATGGTGAAAAGCATCCACTTAATGTTGGATTCTCTTTTTACTGCTGTAATAGCCGCCACACACGGGAAATAGAGCAGAATGAACACCATGAACCCGAAAGCCACCCAAGGGGTGAAGACAGGCTTCCCAATGTCGGGACCAGAAGACCATGTATGGTTCTGCAGGCTTTTCTGCAACGCCGAGGAATTCTCATCGGCCTCCGCATCGCTGTGGTAAAGGACACCCATCGAGGAGACAACAATCTCCTTGGCGGCGAAACCGGTGATGAGGGAAACCCCCATCTGCCAATCGAAACCGAGGGGACGGAAAACAGGTGCCACGAACTTGCCGAAACGGCCAATATACGAATTCTCAATCTGGCAGGCGGAACGGTCGAGCTCCAACTGCGCAATTTGCGCGGATTTCTCCGCCTCAGTGAGCGTTTTGTCCTCCCCTACCCTCTCTATCTGCTCGGTATAACGGTCGAGTTCCGGACCACGATGCGGGAAATACTCCAATGCCCAAATGATCACGGTGGCCACCAAAATCACCGAACCCATCTTCTTGAGATACTGTACACTCTTGTCCCACATGTGGATTACGGCGTTGCGGAACGTCGGGATACGGTAGGGCGGCAGCTCCATCACGAACTGGTCTCGCACATTCTTGAACGCCGCCCTCTTGACTATCAGCGAAGTGACAACCGCCATGACAATTCCGAGCAGGTAAATGGAAGTAAGGATAAGCCCCTGATGCTTCGTAAAAAAGGCGGAAATCAGCAGCAGATATACGGGTAAACGCGCCGAACAGGACATAAACGGCACTGTGATGATGGTGAGGATGCGGTCCTTGCGGTTTTCCAGCGTGCGCGTGGCCATGATGGCGGGCACACTGCACCCGAAACCGATGATATAGGGAATGAACGACTTGCCGTGCAAGCCCATCCTGTGCATCAGCTTGTCCATGATGAAAGCGGCGCGAGCCATATAGCCGGTATCTTCCAACACAGAGATGAAAAAGAAGAGTATCAGGATGTTCGGGAGGAATGAACAGACTCCGCCCACACCTGCGATTATGCCATCAACGAGCAAATCCTTGACCATGCCGTCGGGCATGACACGTGTAATGACATCACCGAGCCAGCCGAAGAAACTCTCTAACCATGCCTGCGGATAGGCACCCAGCGTGAATGTCATCTGAAACATAAACCAGAGGAAGAATATCAGGATGGGAAAACCAAGCCACCTGTTTGTCAACAATTTATCCACAGAGTAGGCGGGTTGTTTGCTCCGGTCTTTCCCTTGTTTGAAGGTCTCAAGGAGCGCACCGCGAATAAATCCATACTTCGCTCCGGAGACGATCGTGGCGGCATCCTCATTGTAACGCTTCTCGATAATCGCCCGCTGTTCGTCGGCCACCTTGCCGACACTGCCGTCATCATCATATTTTCCCACCAACTTGGAAATCACCTTGTCACCGGCAAGCATCTCGATAGCCAGATAGCGGGTTGAATAGGCACCCGAAAGATCCAGATGCTCTTTCATCTCCTCCTTGATGAGGTCTATCGATTTTTCCAAATCAACCCCGTAGTTGATATGGATATGCTTGGTATGCTGTTCCAAGTTTTCGTACAAATCCACAATCTTGGCCATAACTTCTTGGATTCCAATCCCTTTTGAAGAAACCGTCGGGATAATGGGGAATCCGAACAATTCGCTGAGCGTGTCAAGGTCAAGTTTGTCGCCATTCTTTTCGAGTTCATCGTACATGTTGAGGGCCATCACCATGGGCACGTTCATGTCGATGAGCTGGGTGGTTAGGAAAAGGTTTCGTTCGAGGTTGGAGGCATCGGCAATGTTCAGCACAATGTCGGGATGTTGCTCCATAATATACTGACGCACATAGAGTTCCTCAGGGGTATATTCGGTAAGGGAATAGGTGCCGGGCAGATCAGCAAGGGCGATGGTATAGTCCTTGAATTTGAAATAGCCGAGTTTGGAATCGACCGTGACGCCACTGTAATTGCCGACTTTCTCCCTCATACCCGTGGCGTGGTTGAAGAAGGAGGTCTTGCCACAGTTAGGGTTGCCGACGAGGGCGACATTAATCGTTTTGCCGACCTTGCCAAGAATGCGTTCGGTCTCCTCGGTGACGGTGCCGTGGAAAAGGTAGTTGTTGGCCACTTCCTCGGTGACGGGTACCACTTCCACGCGACGGGCCTCAATGCGGCGCAACGACACGTGACCGCCCATAATCTCGTACTCGATAGGGTCATGCAGAGGGGCGTTACGGATAACCTTCACCTTTTCGCCGCGCACAAACCCCATCTCCATCAAACGGTGACGGAAACTTCCGTGGCCCGTGATGCGCACAATCACTCCATACTCGCCGGTCTTCACATTGGCGAGTGTCAACACTTTCGACGCATTTTCCTCTTGATTCATCGCAACAAAATTTTACACGTTGCAAAAGTGCAATTTTGTACAAATCACAGCATCCCCAAAAATGGGGATTTTGCAATCAAACGCCAACAATTAACAGACTAAAGTACCGTTATGGTTCCTCTGATCGTTATCGATTGTTGTCGGCGTCCGTATAATTATGTAATTTAGAACCAATCCAGCAGCAGTTTTAACCATTTATTGAATTACGCTCACGTTGAACTTATTAACAATTATGAAAAATTACAGATAAGTGTTAATATCTCTTCCCAAAACATTCTCTCGGATTAAAAAATTGCTATTTTTGCGCCCTGACAAAATTGTCAGTTTTTTGATGCGAAAAATCCATATATGACAGATACAGTGAAAGATAGCAAACGTAAAGCCATCATTGAAGCTGCGGAAGATGAATTTGTGCAGAAAGGGTATGACGGTGCGCGAATCCTGGAAATTGCGGAACGCGCAGGGGTCGGGCATCCGTTGCTCTACTATCATTTCAAGACCAAAAAAGAACTTTTCGAATGCGTGGTAAAACAGAAGATTGGGCTGTTGCAGAGAGCCGTTTTGGTCAGTTGGGATGACAGCAACGGCTCGGTGACAGACAAACTGTGCAAAATCATCGGGGACCATTTCGAATTTGTCAAAGAAAATGTGGATTATCTGCGGTTCCAATTTCAAGAAATGGAGCGGCATCCCGAACTGTTTGAGGAAATCAAAAAGACAGCGCAGCAGGAAATCGCTCGCATATCGAACATTTTGCAAGACGACCTCAATGCTGCGGCTGCTACAGGTTCCATAAATTCAATGGACGCACAAACTCTCCTCGAAGACATACTTGCCTTGAATCTCTTTTTCCACCTGACTGCCCCAACTTTGTACAAAATCGAATGTCTGAAAAACGACAATGACTACTATGAAAAAAGAAAAAAGGAAAACATTTCCCTCATCCTAAACAGACTAATTCCCCAAGCTCCAAATACTAATTTCTAAATCTTAAAAAATCGTATTTTCGCGCCTCAGTTTTAAATATGAATAATATCTTAAAAATAGGAATAGACATCGGCTCCACAACGGTGAAATTGGTGGTGCTGGATGTTGACGACAAAGTCCTTCACGCCGACTACCAGCGGCACAACATGAATGTACGCGAGACCGTTCAAACGGTGCTGAAACCCGTGGCGGAGCGTTTCGCCGAGAAGATGGTCAAGGTGGCCGTCACCGGTTCGGTGGGCATGGGCTACGCCGACTTGTGGGGATTCCCATTCGTGCAGGAGGTGATTTCAGCCGCCACCTTGGTGAAGGAGTCGTTCCCGCAGACCCGCACCTTCATTGACATTGGCGGTGAGGACAGCAAGATGATCTTCTTCGACAAAGACCGAATGCCCGACATCCGCATGAACGGCAACTGCGCGGGCGGCACCGGCGCCTTCATCGACCAGACCGCCAGCCTGCTGAACGTCGATACTTCCGAACTGAACACACTGGCAGAGAAAGCCGAGCATGTCTATCCCATCGCATCGCGCTGCGGCGTATTCTCCAAGACCGACATCCAGAACCTGCTGGCCCGCAACGTCAGCAAGGCAGATGTTGCGCTGTCGGTGTTCCATGCGGTGTGTCTGCAAGTGTTGGGCACGCTGTCCCGAGGTGTGGACGTTGAAGCCCCTGTGTTTTTCTGCGGCGGTCCGTTCGCATTCCTGCCGAAACTGAAACAAGTGTTTCTTGAGAACCTGCACCTTACGGAAAACGATTGCGTGAACGTTCCCGACATGCGTGTGGTGCCCGCCCACGGCGCCGCCCTCATGGCAAATACCGTCTGTTACGACTCCATCCCAGTCACCAAGTTCATCCAGACCATCCAAAGCCAGGCTATGGGCGATGAATCCCGACTGCTATCCAACCGTTTGGATCCGCTATTCACAGACGCACAGCATTTTGAGACTTGGAAATCCGAGAAGCAGAACTTCTTCGTGGAGCGTGTGGGCTGGGACGAGGTAAAGAGCAACGAGGTCTATATTGGCATTGATTCCGGCTCTACAACTACTAAATTTGTGGTTTTGGACAGTGAGGGGCGCATCCTCTTCTCCGACTACAGCTCCAACAACGGAAACAGCTTCGAGGCGTTCCATGGGGCGTTGAAACGGTTCGCGCAAGCCTGCAAGGAGCACGATTTCGAGCCCAACATCCTCAACAGTGCAGTCACCGGCTACGGTGAAAATCTGTTAAAAACGGCCTTCGGGCTGCACCACGGCGTGGTGGAGACGATGGCGCACTACCTCGGCGCGAAGAAAGTCTCTCCCGATGTCTCCTTCATCCTTGACATTGGCGGCCAGGACATGAAGGCCATTTTTGTTGAGAATCAAGCTATTAGAAGATTGGAAATCAACGAAGCCTGCTCCTCCGGCTGCGGTTCCTTCATCGAAACATTCGCCAAAATGTTAGGTTACACCGTGTCTGATTTCGCCCGTATTGCATGCGAAGCGAAACACCCCTACGACTTGGGCACCCGTTGTACGGTTTTCATGAACTCCAAAGTGAAACAGGCCATGCGCGAGGGCACTTCCGCCGAAGACATCTCCGCTGGATTCGCCTATTCCGTCATCAAGAACTGTCTGTTCAAAGTGTTAAAATTGCGAAAAATCGAGGAACTCGGCGACCACAT
>JAEEKL010000249.1 GCA_016282395.1 Bacteroidales bacterium | reverse complement strand
TGACCACGCAAGGACCAGCCTCTAACACCGTGCACGGCACAACCTTGCCGGAGGCATCGTAGATGCTAGTCATCCCAATTTTTTTTCCTATTAATCCTGACATTTTTGGTTAGATTTATAAAATAATTTGACATTTTACGCTCATTTCGACGCTTTGCTCTTTTATCCAACTCCTTGAGAACAAGACAATTGAACTTCAAAAACCAGTTTTTCTAATGAGCGTGCAAATATACACTTTTTCTTTATATTCAGTCAGTTGCGTGAAAAAAGTTTTCAACAGGTTTTTCTTTTGGGCGTTCCGGCGCGGCGGCAGTCAATTTATCACCCTTCGTAGAGACGTTGCGCGCAACGTCTCTACAATCGCGCATGCCATTCCGTCTTGTGCCGCCGCGCCGTCGGGCTGTCCACTACAATGATTTTTGGCATCCATTACCGTACGGGCGTATCGCATACGCCCCTACGAACACCACATGCACGTACGGGCGTATCGCACACGCCCTCATGCCAAAAATCATTTCCATTTCCATCCCTAACGCACGCTCGTCCAACTATTTACACATTTCGCGGCGAACCACCCAATCCCCTCGTCCCACACATCTCCCGCGCCGCGAACCCCGCACCCGATCCCGATGGTTCGTTACCGGCTACAGATATGCAACCAGCTACAGATATGCAACCGCTAACGCGGTTGACAGGCAATTGTATCGCCAAGGCATATCTTGACGAGAACACCCAGAAGAGACACCCTGCCGCACCGACCTTTCCTACCAAGCCTGTAACCCTAATGGGGTGCGCTCGCAAACGAAACAACCAAGCAAACCGACACGACCAGCAAATGCACCATTCCGTTTGGTCACCCTCTCCTAACAAAAACAACACACATTCCCGAAACCCACAACATAACGTTAAGGCGATGCCTTGTCCGGCCAAACGGAAACTCGGACTCGCAAGAACAGGCTCTTGGGGTTGCAGCAGTTAGCGTATTTTCGTGACTTTCCGTAGGAGATTCCGCTCGCTCACTGCGTTCGCGGCGGAATGGTGCGCACCTCCGTATGAGACCAAAGAGGGTGTGCCAAACGTGACTTTTGACACACCCTCACCCCCCAGGGCTCACTGCGTTCACTTTGGGTTGACACGTGTCGGGCTTGCAGCCCTCTTGGAATGTGGTTACATAAAATTCACGGCAGCAAAGGTAAGAAATTTGCTGATACGATGAGGCGATGAAGCGATGAAGCGATGAAAAACGATGAATGGGGTTTCTTCCTGCACTGGCGAGGCGGAGGTTCCGCTTGGCCGGTTGGCGCATTGATTTTTCGTCAACCGCGTTAGCGGTTGCATGTCTGTAGCCGGATTCGGGGTGCGGACCCCATCATAGGAGGAAGGTGCGGGTGCGGGGTTCGCGGCGAGGGAATGGGTGCGGGCGAGGGGATCGGAAGGTTCGCCGCGAAACGCGGATATGGTCCGGACGGGCGTGCGCCAGGGATTGCAGCGGTTATGGCCGGCGGTTTGTGGGGTTAGAGAATCCCCCCTGGCCCCCTTAAAAGGGAGAGACCAACGAGTGCCGTGGCCGGTGCTGCCGGACATTTGAGCGGAAAGCCCGGCCGGCGCGGCGGCTTTGTAATGGTTATTGGTTATGGGTTATTGGTTATTGAAAGGGGGGTCGGAACAATGGTGGTGAATGGTGGTAAATAGTGGTGACGCCGCGCCGGGGCGCCCAAAATAAATATACCCGATTGAAGAAAATTTCCATTCTATTCAAAAAAAGTATATATTTGCCAAATTATTTCACATTAGGTATTTAGGTATGCGTATCAAAATGAGAGCTGTCGTTCATAGCTGCAGGAGTGTTTTTGTTAACAAGATTATTTTCATTTTGTTGATGATTACCACTGCCTTTTTGCCACTTCAAGCCCAGATCGACAACACTTTCTGGTTTGCCGCGCCGGACATCTCCGCCAACCACGCGCACAACCCTATCACCTTCTGCTTCACCTCGTTCAGCAATCCCGCAACCGTCACCATCTCGCAGCCGGCGAACCCCGGATTCACCCCCGTTACCGTGAACTTGAGCCCCTACAGCTATTACGCCTTGGATGTCACCAGTCAGGAGAGCATTGTGGAGACCGCCCCCGAAAACACCGTATGCAACTACGGTTTCCTGATCACATCCACCGCCAACATCACCACCTACTACCAGTTAGGTGCCAACAACAGCGAAATCTACACCCTGAAGGGGCGCAACGGCTTGGGCACAGACTTCACCATCCCGATGCAGAATTTCTTGGTGGACGGTCCGCCGTCAGACCCGCGCAACAGCATTGAAATCGTGGCCACGGAGAACAACACAACCGTGACCATCATCCCGTCGCAACCGCTAACTGGCGGCATCGCGGCCGGCACACCCATCACCATCACGCTCAACGCCGGACAGTCGTACTGCATCAAGTCGCTAGACCAGTCGGCCGGCGGGCATCTCACCAACACGCGCATCACCTCCGACAAACCGATTGCGGTGAACTCCACCGACGACTCCGTGGCCAGCAACCAGATTTCCGGCTACTCCGGCCAGGATCTGGTGGGCGAGCAGCTCGTTCCTGACGAATACGCCGGAGACTTCTTCATCGCCATGTACAACAACCGCCTGTTCGAGAACATCTGCATCATCCCCATACAAGACAGCACCAACGTCTATATCAACGGCAGCGCCACGCCGACCGTCACCCTGAACACGGGGCAGAGCTACACCTATATGCCCAGCAACTCGCCCACCATCGCCACCATGATCACCTCCGACAAACCGATTCACGTGTTTCAGGTGACCGGCTCCGACGGCGAGGCAGGCGGCACGCAGCTCCCCGCCTTGGGCTGCACCGGCTCCCAGGAGGTTGTCTATGCGCGCCCCTCCTACTCCACCCACATGCGCCTCTCCATTGTGGTACCCACCGCCTACGTCAACGGCTTCACCATGACCGCCGGAAACAACAATATCCCACTGAATGCCAACAATTTCACCACTCTGCCATACAACAACGCATGGTCATACTGTTATGAGGACTTTTCCAGCTCCGTACCCACGCAAACCGTCATGATGATCCAAAACTCCCTCGGTCCCTTCCACCTCGGCATCCTTGACTACTATTCCGGCATGTCCTCCTCTTTGGGCTATTTCAGCGACTACAGCAGCATTGGGCACATTGACGTCTTCATGCGCGATCTATACTGTCTGCACGACTCCGTCCCATTCACGTACATCACGGAAAACATCGACACGGTGTTTCTGATTACGCCGACGGGCGACACACTGACCCAGGAGCCTTACGTCATCCACGACCTCACGCTCGCCGACACGGGTTTTTACTACCTGCTGGCACACAGTGCCATAGGCTGTGAGGACACGTGGCTGTTGGACAGTATCAACATCCAGTTAGTGAACTCTTACAAGCCTGACCTCGGCCCCGACCAGTATCTCTGCACCGGAGAGGTGGCCGTGCTGAAGGCCAACTACAGCACCGACGGCGTGCAGTACTACTGGAACACCGGCGACACTGGCGACTCCATCATAGTCATCACCTCCGGCGAATACATCCTGAACGTCTCGGTGGACAACGAGGCGGCTTTGGCCTGCGAGAGCGCCGACACGGTGCTGGTACAGTTCTACCCCGTGCCACGCGCCGACTTTGAGGCTGACGTGCTTTCCGGTTGCACCCCGCTCACCGTCCATTTCACCGACCTCTCCTACCCCAACCCCGACAGTCTTACCACCGAATGGATCATCTTCGACGAGAACTTCAACATCGTCAACTATTCCAGCGAAGACAATCCAAACTTCACGTTCGAGGATGCCGGCGTCTATTCCGTCAAATTGGTCATCACGATGCCGGAAGGCTGTAAGGATTCGGTCACGAAATGGAGTTACATCGCCACCTCGCCACAACCCGACATCGACTTCCTCGCCTCGCCAGAGATTTCGATGATGAGCGAGAACGGCGGCAATGTGGATTTCACCGCATACCTGTCAAACAACGTAATGGACAACCCGACCAACCATCTGGTATGGGATTTCGGCGATGGTGAGGAAACCGAAAATGAGACCTCCACCACACACACCTACTCAAGCTGGGGCGACTACGTTGTGACCCTGACGCTGACCACCCAAGGCGGCTGCGGCGACTCCGTGAGCCACTCCGTGATTATTGAAGACGACCTGATTTTCCCGAACGTGATTACGCCCAACGGCGACGGAATCAACGATGTGTGGGCCATCGAGAACCTCAACACGGACATCAATCCTGAGGATTCCGACGAATACCGCCACAACGAGCTGCGCATCAGTGACCGATGGGGCAAGGTGGTCTTCCACGTCAAGAACTACGACACGTGGGCGAAAGACGGAGAAATCCATGAAGGGACCAACCCGTTCACCGGCAACGACCTCAGCGACGGAGTCTATTATTATACATTTGCCTACAAAGGGAAGGCGAAGACCACGCAATGGCACGGGTCAATCACGATAATTCGGTAAAATCCCCCGACAATTGCAAACACGGTGGAAGACATCATGTGATGTTTTTCGATGGTTGTTAGGAGACAACAGCTGATGAAAAATATTTTTCAACACCTCTTGACAATATCCAAAAAAAGTCTATTTTTGCGCGCTTAAAAATTCTCGATTATTATCCTTAAGTTAGCAAAGGAAAAAAATTAGAAATCAGAGAGATATGGGTGAAGATGTCTCTCGCAAAAAATTGACAAAACTGAAAAAATGGATGCAGTAAGTTACAAAACAATTTCGGCGAATGAAAAAATCGTCAAGAAAGAATGGGTAGTCGTTGACGCCCAGGAGATGGTTGTGGGCCGCCTTGCCTCGCAGGTGGCGCGCATACTGAAAGGCAAGAACAAGCCTTATTACACGCCTCATTTCGATTGCGGCGACAATGTGATCATCATCAACGCGGAGAAAGTGAAATTCACGGGTCACAAGTGGACGGACAAACAGTATGTCCACCACACCACGTACCCCGGCGGACAACGCTTTGCCACCCCGAGAGAGGTGATGCGCAAAGATCCGAGACGCATTCTGGAACACGCCATCAAGGGCATGCTCCCGAAGAACAGACTCGGTGCCCAGCTGTTCCGCAACCTCCATGTGTATGTTGGTCCGAACCATCCGCATGAAGCTCAACAACCCAAAGTAATTAACATTAAGGATATTAAGTAACAATGGAAGTTATCAATACATTAGGCAGAAGAAAAACCGCCGTCGCCCGTTTGTACATGAAACCCGGCAGCGGCCAAATCATGGTCAACAACCGTGACTATAAGGAATATTTTTGCGTTCCCACCCTGCAGTACAAGGTCGAGCAACCCCTCCAAGTGGCCAACCTGATGGGTCAGTATGACATCAAGGCCAACTTAGACGGCGGCGGCGTCACCGGTCAGGCCGAGGCTCTCCGCATGGCTATCGCGAAGGCTCTCATCCAGGTGAACTCCGAGCTGCGCCCGGCATTGAAAGCCCAAGGCTTCCTGCGCCGCGACCCGCGTATGGTTGAACGTAAGAAACCCGGTCAGCCCAAAGCCCGTAAGAGATTCCAATTCTCCAAACGTTA
>JAEEKL010000248.1 GCA_016282395.1 Bacteroidales bacterium | reverse complement strand
CAGAAACCTGAAAATTGAAACGGTTCATCATCATCATAACTTTTACAGTCGCCCTGTGCTGCGCCAACGCCCAGGAGCGACTTTTTTCTGACACGCCCTGCGAATACATCACCACCGACATTCAGGGGAATGTATTCCTCGCACGTGGTTCCAATTTGGACATGCTTCCCGCCGATGGGGCGAAACCGCTGAACTACAGCGAGCCCACCTACGGCAACATCGCGCAAGTGGATGCTGGCATCGCCTCCAAAATCCTCGTCTTTTACCGCGAAAGCGGCACTATTATACTCTTGAACAACGAGTTATCTCCAATCGGAAATCCACTAAATCTGTTCAACAAATCGCTAATGACCGTTTCTTTGGCGGCCATGGGCAATCCCAACAAAATCGTGTTGTACGATGCAGCCAATCAGGATTTACTCATCACCGACCTCAACCTGAATTCCATCAACCGTACACATATCTCTTTTCCGGGCGACTTCCGACCGACAGACATGCAGGTAATTCCGGAACACCGCATTGCCCTACTGGACACTATTCACGGAATTTGCCTCTTTGACTTCTTCGGCACCTTTGAAAAAGAAATCCCGATTCCTGGCGTAAAAGCTATGCAGCTGATGAAAGATCAAATCCTTTATCTGAAAGACAACACAATGTATCGATATAGTCTGCCCACTTCTTCCTCTTCGATGAGTATCGAAGAAATAGATATCCATCTGCCGAATATCAGGCAATTCCATATATTTCAAAACACATTATATTACATTGTCGAAAGAAATGTTGCCAAGATAAAGGTTCTTTAGAAATTAAATATGTCACGCGAAAGAGAGATTTACAAAGTCACTTTGGTGGGTTCAGTGGGCAACATAGCCCTGATGACCTTCAAATTCATTGCCGGAACAATCGGGCACAGCGCGGCGATGATCGCTGACGCCACACACTCGATGTCCGACTTTATCACCGACATGATGGTGCTGGCGTTCGTGAACATCAGTGCCAAGCCGCAGGACAAGTCACATGACTACGGGCATGGCAAGTTTGAGACGTTAGCCACTTTTTTCGTTGGGCTGGCATTGGTTGCTGCTGCAACAGGCATCATCGTTTCCGGTGGCATTAAATTGGCGGACTGGATTAACGGAAAAGAGCTGGAAGCTCCCGGGAAGCTCGCCCTGTGGGCAGCCCTGATTTCCATTGTGGTGAAGGAGGGACTTTTCCAATACACGGTCAGAAAAGGAAAGCATCTTGATTCTCAAGCGGTTATCGCCAATGCGTGGCATCACCGCAGCGATGCGCTATCTTCTATAGGAGCGGCCATCGGCATCGGCGGGGCCATTCTGCTCGGAGACCGTTGGACAGTGCTGGATCCGATAGCCTCCATCGTGGTGGGCGCGATGCTGGTGAAAGTGGCTGTTGACCTGCTCAAAAGCAGTGTTAACGAGCTCACCGAATGTTCCCTTCCAGAGGAGACCGAACATGAAATCGAGGAAATCCTCACCTCTTTCCCTGACGTGCAAGACCCGCACAATCTCTGCACGCGCCGCATCGGAAACCGTATCGCCATAGAGGCGCACATCCGTATGGACGGCAATCTTCCCCTGAACACGGTACACGCCCGCGCCACAGACATCGAACACAGACTAAAAGAACGGTTCGGCGCGGAAACGCACGTTACGCTTCACACCGAACCGATTAAAGAGACAATATAAAGACTGAAAATTTTACGTCTCTACAGAATTACTCGTGCTTATACACTGGCAGCGGCTGGTCAATTTGCTCGTTCCATGGCAGACCATAACCGCCAATTTCGTTCATGAAAGGATCCGGGTCGAACTGTTCAACGTTGAAAACGCCCTTGCCCTGCCATTTTCCAGTGAGAATCATTTTGGCACAAAGCATTGCAGGTACGCCCGTGGTGTAGGAAACAGCCTGAGCGCCAACCTCTTTGAAGCACTCGGCGTGATCGCAGTTGTTCCAGACGTAGTAAGTGCGTTCCTTACCATCTTTGATACCCTTAATCTGGCAACCGATGGAGGTTTGTCCGTGGTAGCCTTCGCCAAGAGAAGAAGGTTCGGGCAGAACAGCCTTCAAGAACTGCAACGGAACAATGTCCATGCCCTTGTAGTTGATAGGCTTGATGCTGGTCATGCCGATTTCCTGCAGCACGTTCAGCACAGTGAGGTACTTCTGTCCGAAAGTCATCCAGAAACGGGCGCGTTTGATAGTCGGGTAGCTCTTCACGAGAGATTCAAGTTCCTCATGATAAAGCAGATACGATTCGCGGTCACCAATATTAGGGTACTCCACGGGACGATGGATTGACATCGGATCAATTTCCACCCATTGGCCGTTCTCCCAGTATTTGCCACGCTGGGTAATCTCGCGGATATTGATTTCGGGGTTGAAGTTGGTGGCAAAAGCCTTACCATGGTCACCGGCATTGCAATCCACGATATCAAGATAGTGCATCTCATCGAAATAGTGCTTGGCGGCGTAGGCGGTGTAGATACTGGTCACGCCGGGGTCGAAGCCGCAACCGAGAAGGGCCATGATACCCGCCTCCTTAAAACGGTCATGGTAAGCCCATTGCCAGCTGTACTCGAACTTCGCCTTGTCACGGGGTTCGTAATTAGCCGTGTCCATATAGTTGGTTTTGGTGGCCAGACAGGCGTCCATCAAGGGGAGATCCTGATACGGCAGGGCCACATTAATCAGCAGGTCAGGCTTGTAGCTTTCGAGCAGACGGATGGTCTCCTCTACATTGTCGGCATCCACCTGAGCAGTTTGGATGCGGTTGCCGCCTATGTGCGCAGCGATAGCGTCACATTTCGCCTTCGTGCGCGAGGCTAACATAATTTCGGTGAAAACTTCCGGTACGGAAGCGCATTTGTGAGCCACGACGGATCCGACACCGCCCGCTCCGATGATTAATACTTTCGCCATTTCTTTATGATTTGAATGATATTTACAAATTTTGATTTGAAAGTGCAAAGGTATATAAATTACGAATACAGACAAACAAATATTTTTCCCTTATGTAGAGACATGCCGATAGTATGTCTCTACATATTCGTATTTTATGTACTTTTGCACAATAAAAGTTCAGCAATGTTATGGAAGAGAAAAAGAGAAAACGGAAGAAATTCTTGGAAAAACCACACTATTCGGGCGGGGCAAAGGCGTTGCGTGAATTTGTAAATGCCCACCTCCAGTACCCGCAAGATGCTATTGACCAACACATTGAAGGCGTGGTAACCATAGCCTATCAAGTGAACGACGACGGCGCGGTGGAAAACCCTACTGTGATGAAGAGCCTCTGCCCCTCCTGCGATGAGGAGGCTCTGCGCATCGTGCGGATGCTCCGTTACGACAAGGTTCGCAACCGTGGCATCCGTCTGAAAATGAACAGCAAGCTGAACATTAACTTCCATCTTGCACCAACACCCGCAAAATCCAACATCACATACTCCTATACTCCCGCCTCGAAAAAATCAGAGGGACACAAGCCCGCAAGTTCCTCAGGCAGTTACAATTATTCCATTTCATGGTGATTATACCCGTTCTTCATTGTCAATGATTGAAAAATCGTATTTTTGCCACATTAAAAATTATAGAATAGTATGAGACGAAAAAACCTTTCTTTCATCTGCATCTTATTGGTTTTATGCACAATAATTACTGGTTGTAAGAAAAAATATGCCCCTGTGGAGGTTGCCAAACCCAAGCTAACAGAGGAACAGGTGAAAACATCTAAGAATATTAATATCAACATTTTACGATATGAGCAGGATTTGTTCAACATGGACACAAAAAACATGGCTGCTGGATTCAAGGCTCTATACGGCAAGTATCCTGAGAATCTTATCGCAAATGGTGCGTGGAACAACACGGAGATGCTGCAATCCATCAAGGGGTTTGTCAGCGATCCCGTAATCAAAGAAATCTACGATGATACAGAGGCTAAATACGCGGATTTGTCGGACTTTAAAAAACAAATCATCCCGGCACTGACTCTTTATCTCACACATTTTCCGAATGAGAAGACCCCCGACTTCTGCACGCTCGTGTCCGGCATCGATTTCCAGATGCCCTCTGTTTTCGGCTACGAAAACACCATTTTCATCTGCCTTGACATGTATATGGGCAAGGATTACAAGCAATACGGCCAGGCGGGAATGCCGAAATATATTGCCTCCCGTTGCGAACCGAAATATATGGCTACAGATTGTTTTACAAAAGCACTGGTTTATAAGCATCTGCCAGAAAAAACCCTGGTAACGCTCTTGGACAATATGGTGGATGCTGGCAAAAAGATGCTGTTCACGCAGACTATGTTCCCAACAACGAAGCCACAGGATATCATTGGCTACTCGAAAGAGCAGTATAACTGGGCCATTTCACATGAATCTTCTGTATGGCATTATCTCGTTGAAAAGAACCTCGTATATGACAATACCGACAACGTTATCCAGCGTATGATGGACGAGACCCCGTTCACCCGCGATTTCGGCAACGACTCGCCTGGCAGAATCGGTGTGTTCATCGGGTTCCAAATCGTTCAAAGCTATATGAAAACCCATCCCGGAACTACTTTGAAGGACTTGATGAAAATGACAGACAGCCAGAAAATATTAAAAGAATCAGGCTATAAACCTAAATAAAGCATTGGTTTTTAACTCGTTAAATATTTATTAACTTTTTACATTTGATAAATATTTATTTTGCAATGCCAAAATCATACAAAACGGTTGTATTTTTGCCGTGAACTTTAAAACTTAATATTATGTCAGGTATTAACAAAGTAATCTTAGTGGGTCATTTAGGAAAAGACCCGGAAATCAGGACATTTGAGAACGGCAGCAAAAAGGCAAGTTTCTCGTTGGCAACGACCGAGTACCGGAAGGACAAGGACGGCAACCGCATTGAAATGACCGAGTGGCACAACATCGTAATGTGGCGCAACTTGGCGGAATTGGCGGAGAAGTACCTGTCCAAGGGACGGCAAATTTACGTAGAGGGGCGTTTGCGTACCAGAAATTGGGATGATGCCAACGGTGTGAAGCACTACATCACGGAAGTGGAGGCCAACACCTTCACCTTCCTGTCGCCCAAGGAGAACAGCAGCCCGACCGTGACGCAGGTTCCCAACCAGACGGTTGTGACGCCACCGCCGCAACCGCAACCAGCTCCGCCGGAGCCGAAGGTTCCAGAAGAGAATTTCTCTGACGACTTACCTTTTTAGGGTTCTTTCTTTTTGTTTCCATGGTTTTCAACACAAACGGCGGCCAAATGACCGCCGTTTGTTATTATTTGTAGAAACGCATCGTTGCGCGCACCTACTGCAATTTCTCCTTCGCCAATCGCATGGCTTCTTCAACGGCAGCAGACACTCCGTCAGGGTTCTTGCCGCCAGCCATGGCGAGGGTCGGGTGACCGCCACCACCGCCTTGCATCAGTTTGCCGGCCGCACGCACCAATGTCGGAGCATCCACTTTGTCCGTGAGATTTGTGCTGATGGCCACCGCCAAATTCGGTTTGCCGTCGTGTACGCTGCCCAGCACTACCACGTGGTTGTCACCCTCACGCAACTGCAGGGCGACTTGCCGCAGCATGTCAGCAGAGTAATCGACAACTTTCGACATGAACAAGACGCCATTAACCTCCTCAGCATTCTCCATCAGGGATTTACCAAACTCCAAAGCCATCTGACGGTCAATGTCTTCCATCTTCTTGCGCAACATTTGGCAATCGTCTTGCAACTTCTGCACCGATTGCATTAGGTTGGAGGCGTTCAGCATGGATTTCAACTGGGCAATAGTATCCTGATCTTCGTAAACGAGATTCTCAGCAGCCTCACCGGTCACCGCTTCGATACGGCGTACACCTGCGGCCACTGCACCCTCGGACACAATTTTGAACAGTCCGATGTTGCCGGTCGCGGAGGTGTGTGTTCCACCACAAAGCTCCACCGCATCGCCGAACTGAATCACACGAACAGTCTTTCCATACTTTTCGCCGAACAGTGCAATGGCACCGCGCTCGCGGGCCTCTTCAATCGGCACATCGACAAACTCCTGCAACGGTAGATTTTGCCGGATCATGACGTTCACCATCTTCTCGGCCACACGCAACTCTTCATCCGTCACTTTAGCGAAGTGGGAAAAATCGAAACGCAGGCGATCAGAGGCCACCATGGAACCTTTCTGCTCCACATGCGTGCCTAACACGCTGCGCAACGCATGGTCTAGCAAGTGCGTGGCAGAGTGGTTGTTAGCCGTCTTCTGGCGCTTCACCTCATCGATGTGAGCAGTGAAATCCGCTGTCACATCGGCAGGAATCTTATTGGCGTGATGAATCACCAAATTGTTCTCCTTCGTGGTGTTGTAGATGTCCACCGTCTCCGCGCCATTAGTCAGTACGCCACTGTCACCCACCTGACCACCCGACTCCGCGTAGAAGGGGGTCTTGTCAAGCACAATCTGGAAGTAGGTCTTGTTTTTAGCGGTTACTTGTCTGTATTTCACAATCTTGCAGGCACAGGACGGTTCCTTGTAACCCACAAACTCAGTAGGGTTCTCCTGCGGAATCAGCTCCACCCAGTCGCCAGCGGAAATGGAGGTGGCGGCGCGGGAACGCTCCTTCTGTTGGCGAAGTCCTTCTGCAAAACCGTCCATATCCACCGTCAGATTCTTCTCGGAAGCCATCAGGCAGGTCAAGTCAATCGGGAAACCGTATGTGTCGAACAGTTCGAAAGCGAAATCGCCGTCAATGACAGTGCTTTCATTCATCTTTTTCACATAGTTCTCGAACTTCAGGATGCCGGAGTCGAGGGTCTTGAGGAAGGAGTTCTCCTCTTCGCGGATGACGTTCTCTATAAGTTGCTGCTGTGCTTTGATTTCCGGGAACTGGTGACCCATCTGCGCCACAAGGTCGGCGACCAACATATTCATGAAGGGCTCCTTGAAATTGAGGAAAGTGAAGCCGTAACGGATGGCGCGGCGCAGGATGCGTCGGATGACGTAACCGGCACCCGTGTTAGAGGGCAGCTGCCCGTCGGCGATGGCGAACGTGACGGCCCGCAGATGGTCGGCGACCACGCGCAAAGCTACATCCACATCGTGTTTTTCACCATAACTGACATCTGCCGTCTTCGCAATCTTCTGGATAATCGGCTGGAAGACATCTGTATCGTAATTGGATTTCTTGTTCTGCACGGCCATGCAAAGGCGCTCGAAGCCCATTCCAGTATCCACATGCTTGGCCGCCAACGGGTGCAATTCACCGGAAGCTACACGGTTGAACTGCATGAACACCAAGTTCCAAATCTCGATGACCAGCGGGTTATCCTTGTTCACTAACTCGGCACCGGGGAGTTTGACACGCTCGTCATCATCGCGCAAATCAATATGGATTTCCGAGCAAGGACCGCACGGACCAGTATCTCCCATCTCCCAGAAATTATCTTTCTTGTTTCCTTTTAGAATGCGGTCTTCAGGAAGATATACCCTCCAGAAATCGTATGCTTCCTGATCGAATTCGGTACCGTCCTTTTCATCGCCGGCGAAAACGGTGGCGTAGAGGCGCGACTTGTCGAGATTCATCACTTCGGTGAGGAACTCCCAGGCATACGCAATGGCCTCCTTCTTGAAATAATCGCCGAACGACCAGTTGCCGAGCATCTCGAACATAGTGTGATGGTAAGTGTCGCGGCCAACCTCCTCCAAGTCGTTGTGCTTGCCAGAGACGCGGAGGCACTTCTGCGAATCTGCCACACGCGGATACTCTCGGGGAACGTTACCGAGGAAAATATCCTTGAACTGGTTCATACCAGCGTTGGTGAACATCAAGGTCGGGTCATTCTTCACCACCATCGGCGCAGAAGGCACGATATGATGGTCTTTGGACTTGAAGAAGTCCAGAAAGGCGGTTCTTATTTCGTTAGATGTCATACTCGTAAAAATTTAAGCCGCAAAAGTACAATTTTCTTGGCGAATTTTTTCTGGTCGGATGAAAAAATATCATAGCGACCTCGTGAAATGGCGAATGATGTGTTTATTTATTTACTCCGCCAACAGCAGAATCTTGTCATGACTAACCTCCACCACTCCGCCGCGGATGTCGAAGAACTGTGTTTGATTTTGGTCATCCACCACTTTCACACGGCCTTCCTTCAAAGCGGAAACCAGCGGAGCGTGCGACTTCAGAATCTCAAACAACCCGTCAATGCCGGGGAGCTGCACGAGGGAAACTTCACCGGTGAACAAGGTAATACTGGGGGTTATAATATCTAACTTCATTTTTTTTATTTTGCAGCAGCCAATTCTTTTTCTCCCTTCTCAATAGCCTCTTCAATGGTGCCCACAAGATTGAAGGCCGTTTCAGGCAAATGGTCAAGCTCACCGTCCAGAATCATGTTGAAGCCACGGATAGTATCCTCAATGTTGACGAACTTGCCAGATAGTCCGGTGAACTGTTCAGCCACGTGGAAAGGCTGTGACATGAAACGTTGTACTCGGCGCGCGCGGTGTACAGTCTTGCGATCCTCTTCAGAAAGTTCCTCCATACCGAGGATAGCAATGATGTCTTGCAACTCCTTGTAACGTTGCAGACACTCTTTCACGCGCTGGGCGGTCTTGTAGTGTTCCTCTCCCACGATGTCGGGTGACAGGATGCGGGAAGTGGAATCAAGCGGATCAACGGCAGGGTATATACCCAGCTCGGAAATCTTACGGCTCAACACGGTGGTGGCATCCAAGTGAGAGAACGTGGTGGCAGGAGCCGGGTCGGTCAAGTCGTCAGCAGGCACGTAAATGGCTTGCACAGAGGTGATGGATCCGCGCTTGGTGGAGGTGATGCGCTCCTGCATGGTACCCATCTCGGTAGCCAACGTCGGCTGGTAGCCTACAGCGGACGGCATACGCCCAAGTAATGCGGAGACCTCGGAACCGGCCTGTGTGAAACGGAAGATGTTATCGACAAAGAAGAGGATATCGCGGCCTCCTGTGGTCTCGTCGCCGTCACGGTAGCCTTCAGCCACAGTGAGTCCGGAAAGAGCCACACGAGCACGTGCTCCAGGCGGTTCGTTCATCTGTCCAAAGACCAATGTGGCCTGCGACTTGGCCAGTTCAGTCATATCGACCTTCGAAAGATCCCAGCCGCCTTTTTCCATGCTCTTCAGGAACTCATCGCCGTAGCGGATAACCTTGGATTCGAGCATTTCACGCAATAGGTCGTTGCCTTCACGAGTGCGTTCGCCCACGCCAGTGAAAACGGTCGTTCCACCGTAGTTCTTGGCGATATTGTGGATCATCTCCATAATCAGCACGGTTTTGCCCACGCCAGCTCCGCCAAAAAGACCGATCTTACCACCCTTGGCGTAAGGCTCGATCAAGTCAATGACTTTGATGCCCGTGTATAATACCTCTTGCGTGGTGGAAAGGTTGTCAAATGTGGGCGGTTGGCGGTGGATATCGCTGCGACGTTTAGACGGAATCTCGCCAATGCCGTCAATGCTTTCGCCTATGACGTTCATCAGACGTCCGTTGATGTTCTCCGTAGGCATGGTAATCATGCGCCCGGTGGCCACCGCCTCCATGCCGCGGTGCAGACCGTCGGTAGAGTCCATCGAAATGCAGCGCATGGTGTTCTCACCAATGTCCTGTTCGCATTCTAAAATCAGCTTCTCGCCGTTCTCTTTGCGCACTTCGAGTGCATCATAAATGTTGGGCAATGTAATGTTCTCATCAAAATGCACGTCTACAACGGCACCAATGATTTGGGAAATCTTTCCTTTTATTTGTTCTGACATATATTTACTTACATTAATTTTTTCGCAAAAAATTGAGCCGCCAAAGATAAAAAAAATATGGAATGGCGGCTCGAAAATAATCAACTGAATTCAGTTCCCTTATTTCTTTATCACTTTTCCGATGGAGGAGCCCACTTTAATTAGGTAAATACCAGAAGGATACCCGCTCAGATTGACCTGCATCCGCGAATCCTTGACGGGAAGGCTCTGTAGTAATTTGCCATGCATGTCGTAAACCATCAGAGACTCTTGAAAATCGTCCCGTAGCTCTCCGTATAGTCCCACAACCACGAGATTCGTGGTGGGATTGGGGAATATCTCATATTCGGGTTATCCGTATAATCTTACAAGCCAGCATCCAAGCGCACGTCGAGGAAGAGTACCGTCATGTTCTCATAACCATTGACGGAAGTGGCGGGCAGCGTATAGATATTGGTGACTGGGGTTGCCGTTCTTGTCAACGGAGGGACATTTCTTGGGCTCGTGGCGGATATTTTGGTAGATCTGCCCATTAAACACATATTATGGCTATTTGAAACAAAATACAAAATTACAAATACACCTCCTTGTTTTGCATAAACGCCCCCAACAAAAAAAAATCGTCAAAGTGTCGAACCATATCAAAAAAAGTGTATTTTTGCCGCCGATTTCCCAAGCGGAAGTAGCTCAGTTGGTAGAGCACAACCTTGCCAAGGTTGGGGTCGCGAGTTCGAGTCTCGTTTTCCGCTCAAACGCAGAGGCGCAAAATTTTGCGCCTCTTTTGTTTGGAAAAACAACGATTTACGAAAGTGTGTCGTTGTTTTTCCTGTTATTAAAGAATCGCACTTTCCTCTTATACACAAACACACTGTTTAGCACGTAATTCAAAAGCCCAACAGGAACAGCCATTATCGTGAGATTGATGTAGTTGTTTTGGCTGCCAAGATGCTCCAACAGGGCAATTCCCCCGATGTTGAGCAGATAGGTGAACGTCGTGACCGCCAGGAATCGGAGGATCAGTTTGTTGTCTTTGTTCTTGAACACCAAAATACCGTATGTCTTGAAGTTAAACAGAATGCTGACGATGGTGGCGATGAAATTGGATACAACGTATGCGTGGCTGAGCTTGAGCAGGTGCTCGAAAATGAAGAGGAACACATAATTAATGAATAGACCGAAAGCCGTGTTCAGCATGGCCACCAGCACAAACCGGATGAATTGCGGTTCAAAATATCTTTTTAAAAACGCCTTTATCACGTATCAACTTTGAGACGGCAAAAATAAAAAAATAAACCATATATTTGATATGTAAAAAAGAGTATATTTGCACCCCAAAATTTATTGCAATGGAAGAGAGGCAATTGCGTAGTCAATTTAAGATCAGAATCTCAGGCATTGAACTTGGAAAGCATTGTTTTTCAATAAATTGTGATAAAGAGTTCTTTGACTTG
>JAEEKL010000247.1 GCA_016282395.1 Bacteroidales bacterium | reverse complement strand
TTTCAGTTGCCATGTCTTGTTCTGAAGGTTTCCCGTCGCCTTTTTCCTTGCACGAGCCACCTCCCAAGTAGCTTCGTAATGCACACCGTTGCTGCCCGTAAAGGTTAGCGTGACAGATGCTTCGCCGGTATTTCTTCTCATTAACTGACGAGTGTCTTTTATCGTGATGTCCTTCTCTTCATCTTTCGTATTGCCCTCCATTTGGGTATTCTTCAATCTTGGCGTATTGGCGAATAGTGCCAGACAGATAGCATCCAGAATCGTGGACTTTCCAGAGCCCGTTTTGCCCGTTATCAGGAACACCTCGCTGTCTGCCAGCGGATACGCCTCGAAATCAATGACGGCATCCTCTATGGATGCGATATTATGTATGGTCAGTTTCCGTAATTTCATTGTTGTCCCCCTTTCTTAATCGTTTCGTGAATCATCGGCCACCATAGCCATGACCTCCTTGAACATCAACTCCAGCTCCTCATCGAAGCAGATACCCGAATATTCAGCATACCGTTTGGCTATCTCAACAGGATTTTCTTCCTGGAACTCCTGTACGGTCAACACCTTAGCCTCGCTCTGGCGGTCCATCTTTCTCTTCGCATTGATATAGCAGAACCGACATTGTTTCCTCTTGGCCAGACTTGCCGCTTCCTCATTAGCCTCCACAGGCAGAAAATCATCAATCTCCACATTCAGCCGGAGGTAGGCGAGAATATCGTCTGGAAACTTCTCCAAGAGTTCTTTTGCCTTTTCCCAAGACGCCGCGCCCTCGGTGGGCAGCGTCACCAACGGACGAGGATTCTCAATCTCAATCTTTTCTATCGTTGGAGTCTCGCCATGTTTCTCAATCTCAACCATGCTGATGGAATGAGGGAAATTCTCGTCAAAACTGACAGCCAGCGGAGTGCCGCAGTATCTCACATTATGCTTGCCGCTATGCACAAACTGCTCGTGATGGATGTGTCCCAACGCTAAATAGTCATAGCCGTCGCCCATCTGTTCCAGTTCGAACGAGTCAATGCCTCCGACGGAATATTCCGATGCGTGGTCATGTCCCGTAAAGTCACAGCCCTTCACTGTCGTATGGGCGGTCAGCACCACAGGCAACCCTTCCGTATTCCTTTCCGCCACCCTGTCAAGCAGCTGCTGGAAAAACCCGTCGGGGATATTCCGCTCATTCGCATACGGCACTGCAATCACAAAGCCCTTTTCCGGAACTTCGATGATATGCTCGTCCATGTTCTCCTTCTCTAACTGTCCGATGGCATACACACCGAGTGCCCGCCAAGGAGTCCGGAAAATCTCATGCTTCGTACCGCTGTCGTGGTTGCCGGCGGTCATCACAATCTTCATTTGAGGATGCGCGTTATGAATGCTCACCATGCCGTCCGTGAGCATTGTCTGCACGGCAGCAGACGGCTGCGACGTGTGATACACGTCCCCGCACAACAGAAACACATCCGGTTTCTGCTCTTCCACAATCTTCACCATCTGGTCCAGCATGGCCTGCTGTTCGTCTGTGCGATCATAGCCGTAGAGCACATGCCCCAGATGCCAGTCGCTTGTATGTAGTATTTTCACTTTTTATAGGTTTTTAGTTTTTTCTGTTAAAATAATCGTAATTACAAATTTGCCAATCGGGGTGATTTGGTTCACCCTCCTATTGCGATATCGCACAAGAACGCCACAAGCGACAGCAGCAGCGCCGACACCCAGAAGAGGACGGAGCCCCTATGCGACATGGTCCACCCGAGGTACTTGAAATCCTCGAACTCTTTGCGTTTCCACAAATCGAGATGGTTGCGCAGCCAGCGGACAAACTCGTCCATTTGCGGCTGGGCGTGGTGGAGGAAGTAGTCCTTGACCTCCACGTCCAACGCAGGCTCGTCCATCCAGCTCAGCGTGTGGCACCACTCTACCCTATCGCCGTTCATGCCAAGACAGACGACAAACTCGTTCTTGTTGCAGCCTTCCCAGTAATCGCGCTGTTTCAAGGCAATTTCAACACCGGCGGCGGCTGGGAAGAGCAAGACGAACACGTGAATCTGTTTCGCAGAGCCGCAAAAAGCGTTGAGTATCTGCAACTCAGCATTGACCTCGTCCAAATCGCCCGTGTAATCAAGACCCGGTGACACCAGCAAGACAGGCTGCTCAAAGCCCGAAATGGCAGGGTATTCAAACAAGCCCAGACTCTTCGCCTCGGCACGACTGACGCGCTGTCCCCGGAAAACAGAGTGGGAGTTTTTGACCGAATTGCGATAACGGTGGGTGTAAGTGACGGTCTGGGTATTATACTCGTCGCCGTCCCAGTAGCAGACTTCGCCGTCACCGCCTTCAACGCAGTGGGAATGATACACTCGGATCAATTCCGTTCCCGTACCCCATTGCTGGCACATTTGGTAGAACAATCCTGAATCAATTTGCGCTTTCAGTCCGGTGTTAAATTCCCAAAAATACTCATCAGGATGGTTAACATACTTCGTCTTGACCGTATAGGTTTTCCCATTCGCACCATATACTGTTTCTTTCACCTCTTTGCGCTCCACCCAGGCAAAATGGTGGATGACGCTCGTGACATAACCGCTCAAATACTCCTTGGACCTCGTTGCGAAGAAAAAGACAAGGTAAAGCAATCCCTCGGCAGCCGCAGTGACAAGCAGGTATGCCCACCAGTATTCAACATCGGCGCCACACAGCATGGCGACGGCGAAAGCCACCAACGGAAGGGCAAAAGCGAATATATACATAACGATGTCTGGTTCTCAGGCCATTAAAGGGTTAAGGTTTCGTTATCGACACGTGTGCGCATAACCTCATTGGTGGCGTCCGATGCAATGACGACATAGTCTATCGGCTGCTTGTTACGGATGAACCAGCCTTGCGGCATGGAGTTGATCAGCGTCTCGCGCTCACGGATAATGTCGAGCATGCGTTGCTGGGCGTTGCTAAAACTGACACGCTGTACCTCAATACTTTGCATCAAGCTATTGTAGAGGGAGGTATCGAAGTCGGGATTGGACTCCTGAATCCATTTCATCGTGGCAGATCCGGCATCACGATAGCGTCCGGAGATGAGCTCGGGATAGATTTTCTCAAAGGTCTCCCGATACTTTTCGGCCACCCCGGCCTTCTCCTTGATGATTTTCCACATGGTGTCGTGGACGGCGGTAATTTTCCCCTCCTGGGCTTCCGCCTCCTTGCGCAGCGCCACCTCGCGGTTGTTGAAAATGAAATACATGGCCACCATGATGATGGCAAGTGCGATGATGATGATAATAAAAATGATTGACATAATTATAGGGTTTTTATTTGACTTTGGACGTAAACTTAGACGTAAACCTAGACTTAAACTTAGACTTTAGCTATTGGCTTTACTATTCACTATTCACTGATCACTATTCACTGATCACTTAACACGTGAAATATATCGTTTTTTTCATTACGGTGCAACAATTTTAACAAAAAAGATAAAATTCCGCCTATTGTTACTGGTTGCAAAATTACACTTTTTTCCCGTAAGATGCCCTCTCCTTGCCAATCCCAAACTAATTCTGACTTGGCGGTGGCAAAACCGCATCCTCCCCCACCGACTGCCACCGCAGCAGGTAGGAGTACTGGTAGAGGGCCGTGGCAACGGCACGAACCGGCGTTCCTGCTTCTCCATCATATTCTTGCTCTTGTTGTGGCTTTTCTGCCAATGGATAAAGCTTTTACAGACGACACAACTCTTCATCGTGCAATACAAAAATCTGAAATGGTTTGGCGCGGCAATAATACGAAATGTTTTTGAAAGAGAGGGTGTGAGAAATGTATTTTTCGCGGCGAACCATCCGCTCCCCTCGCACGCGCCCTTCCCGCCGCGCCGCGAGCCCCACACACGAACCATCCACCGAAAATGGAATCCGTCCCCGTATCCGGCCACAGACATGCAACAGCTGACGCAGTTGGCAGTGAGAGCTACAAGGGTGCCCGAGCTTCCTCGTGGCGGAGCATCTCGCTCGACAAAGCACCCACAGTTTACCCAATGACGATCCAAGTGGCGCCATTATCCTCCCCTTCCCTTGTCAGTTTGCCGTCTGCCCGCAACAGATTGATGTCTCTCGCAATGGATGATAAAATAGGTGTGTTCATCGTCTGCCTCGATGACCGAATCGGGAGAGCCGTTTTTCAACCCAAAAGTTATTTCCAGATTATCTCCCAAAAGCCACCTTTGTCTGAACCAATACGGCGAAGATAATTACCTCGCATGGCCTCAATATTTCTCCATACAGAGACATCCTTAATCCCTAATATTTTCGTCAGTTCATGTATCGTAATGTATGGATTCTCTATCATAGCCCCTAAAATGGTAATGCGAGTGTTCGATAATTTGTCTCCATTGGATTTCGCTTTCTCCAGCAACTTTCCCAACATCTTTTGGTGCTTCTCCGCTAACTTCGCCTTTGACTTTTCTGTTACCTTTTCTACTACTTTTTCTACTACATTTCCTGCTACTTTTTCTACTACATTATCAGTCACATCACCTCCGAGTTCAATCACCTTAGGTACAGATACTTTCAGAATGAAATCATCGGTATGGTATTTAGGTTCTGCAGCACCATTTGCCAGCAATTCTCTACAAATACGATCAACACCTTCACCAAATTCCTTCACGAAGTGATATGCTTTTAAAAAGGCTGCAATTTTGGGGTTACGGGAGAAGTGGGTAGTGCGGATGTTGGCAGGTTTCACTTGCCCTGGCAATCTTCCCGGCGACTCAAAAACAAGGCGATTGTCAAACATTTTGATTTGAATCTCCGTCCCCTTAATGTTGTAAGCACGATGACAGCAAGCATTTACGGTCATTTCTTGTACCACGAATTTGGGATAGTCTCGGCGCGTGACAAACAAGCCCGCTTGTCCAAGAAAAGTGTGTTCGCGCACCTGCGACTCAATGAATTCTATGGTTTTCCTTATTTGACTCAAAATAGTCCCTTCGAATGTGACATCCTTTATCACATTCATCTCCGCACCGACCCTTTCATCAACACCTTCGTATCTTATAAAACGGGTGCGGGCACGCGGAAAGAACTTTTGTGGATTCTTGCCGAACAGAAGAACACAGGCAACGCTTACTTCTTCCTCACCATTCTTGTTCGTTGTCAAGAAATTGTTATTCTCGCGAAGATATTCGAGCGGAGTCTTACCATATCCCACCAAATCGGCGTACTCGGCAACGGCCTTCATATCTATGTCATTGATAGCTGCTCCATACACAGCGGTATCTTCATAAAAACGCTCTCCCTTGTCGTACATCAATTGCACACGCTCGTCAAATGTCAGTTTGCGGCTTTTGTCACCCACACGCATAAACGCCTCGTCGGCCTGATTGGTGTGCAGAAACATACTTGCAGGAATATCCATCAGCAACACACGATTAGAATTGCCATTCTGGTCGGTACAAGACAAATATCTGCAACTCACCGGTACTGATGGATTACAAAAATCGAACGGGACACGCAACAAATCGTTTAGTTTGTCGAGACATTGGTCGACACCTTCAACCCGGCGATTTTTGTCCGATATGCCTATAGCGATCAGTCCGCCATCCGCATTGGCAAATGCCACAATGGACACCGCCAATGCCTTCGGGTCCACTTGAATGCTTTTGCAATCAAAGGTTTGTCCCTCTTCACGAGATAGTATGTCATTTAAGGTTATCATGCCTGTTTTTCTCCTTTAATCATAGTCAGACTTCGTTTCTGTTTATTTAAAAGCGACTGATTTCCCATCGCTTTGTTCATCTCTTCCTCGCTCGGCAACGTTCCATCCTTCTGATTCCTATCCAGCCATCCCGAGTATGCTGCCCGCCACGCCGCCTTTTCCTCCATGGCCCACGCTATACGTCTTTCGCTCAATCTTCACGTTGCGATACGGCTCAATCATTGCCTTCATCGTGTCAATATCCGGACAGCTTCGGTCGTTGTAGCTGACTATCCAAGTTGGACTGCGAGCCTCCGAAAGCATCCAAAACGGTATCGGCGCTTTCGGGTATATATTTGGCGATCCATCCCCTGTGGATGAACTTCGCGCCCAAATACTGAGGCTCAGGGAACTTATACCCCAAATAATCGTTGTTGTCAAACAGATTATGCATCATTATTGCCTATATTCTTTTAGATTGCAAAGATAATAAAAACAGGGAAGACATTTACGTTAAAGCACAAAAATATTTTCGCCTTTGAAAAATCATCAAAATTTCGTCCGCTAACCCAGATCAGTTGTAAGACAAAAAACGACCAACCGAATCAGAAAACCACAATGAGTACCGAAAAAACAGCAGCCTTAACCTCTATTCCAGAAAAAAGGTGTAGTATTGCCGCGTAAAATATAACTTAAGACAAACAACAACCATTATGTTAGGAGCAATTATTGGAGACATTGTTGGCTCTTGTTATGAGTTCAACAGCATCAAAACAACGGAGTTTGAACTGTTCCAGCCAAAGAGTCGTTACACGGACGACTCGGTGATGACGATGGCCGTGGCCGAATGGCTGCTTGAGGACCCGACGCACACACACGAAGTCCTGGAAGAGAAAATGGTGAAATATGGCAAATTGAATTCCAACGTCGGTTATGGTCCTCATTTCCTTCGCTGGCTGCTTTTCCCTCAAGCGATCTTCCCAGATGGCAAGCGGAAACCTTACAACAGCTTCGGCAACGGCTCGGCGATGCGTGTCAGCGCGGCCGGTTGGATGTTTGATTCACTGGAAGAGACAGAGCGTGTGGCGGGGATTTCGGCCAGCATCACGCACAACCATCCGGAGGGCATCAAAGGGGCGCAAGCCACGGCTGCGGCCATCTTCATGGCACGAAACGGTGCCAGCAAGGAAGAGATAAAAGACTATATCTCAAAGAAGTTCGAGTATAACCTCAACAGGACTTGCGACCAGATCAGGCCTTCCTATGGTTTTGAGGTGTCGTGTCAGAAATCGGTGCCGGAGTCGATCATCACTTTCCTTGACAGTACGGACTATGAGAGCACCTTAAGATTGGCGGTATCCCTTGGAGGTGACAGCGACACACAAGCCTGCATTGCCGGCGGTATCGCAGAGGCTTTCTATGGAATACCGGATGACATTATCATTGAAGCGTCGAGCCGCATCCCGCAGTATTTCAAGGCAACCATCATTAGAATGGCTGAAAACTCGGCTTATCGCAGCCAGATGGAGCAACTTAAAAGGTGCTGGGGAGAATAATAGAAAAAGGAAGGGAATGAGGTGTTTTGAGAGACATCACAATACGAAAATAAAATGAGTAGAAGCTATTTAAGAGACAAATGGATGCGAAAACGCACGACTGGTCAGTTGTATATTGCATCAAAGCAGAACAATGAAGTGAGGAACAAGCATCACTTAGACGAGATGCCGAAAAACAGAGCATCGAAACTGATCACCATGCATTGTTCCGCCGATGTGGAATGGCTGAACCATCCAGGCTCTTTTGGTGGGCATAAGCCAAGACGTGGCGGACACAGGCGGGTGAGCGGCTTGGTGCGCGCATCCCTGAAGGAAGAATTGAGAAAAAGGCTGAGGGAAGATTTGGAAAATCCGGAGCCATGATTGTTATAGGGGCGTTCACATAGTCTCGCCCGCCAACTGTCAACAAGTTTATTATTTCCTATTATTTTTACCTTCTCATTATGCCATTTGTTCAACTTTTATACAGATTTGCCTTTGAAGAAAAACCTGTTAGACTACTCATTTTCGGTGATTTCGTTCAGTTTTGTTTCCAATTCCCTAATGGTAGGAATAGTCCCTTCGATTTTTTCAGGATAGAATCTCTCCAATTCATATTCGGATATGCCTATCGGCTGGCTACTTGACTCCAACGCATATTTGGCAAGCGTGTTATCCCTGCTACGACAAATCAGCAATCCAATGGTGGGATTGTCCTTGCCTTCCTCACGCAATATGTGATTCGCAGCCGTAACGTATGTTCCTAACTGCCCGATATCCTGAGCGTCGAACTTGTCTATTTTCACCTCAATGACCACGTAGCACCTGAGTTTAATGTTATAGAACAGAAGATCAATGAATTTTTCTGTATCACCGATTTGTAAACGGTATTCTTTGCCCACGTATGCAAAACCTGTTCCCAGTTCTATCAAAAAATTGGTGATGTTGGCAAGCAGAGCTTCTTTGAGCTGCTTTTCATTATGTTTTTTTGTCACTCCAGCAAAGGCAAAATTATACGGATCCTTTGTGAGTTCTTGCGCCAAATCACCGGAAGGCTCCGGAATGGTTGCTTTGAAGTTTGTGATAGCTTTTCCGCTACGTTCATACAGACCTGTGTCAATCCAGTTAAGCAGCAAGGCTCTACTCCATCCGTTTTCCACTGTTTGGTTCACGAAAAACAATGCCTTATCCACATCGCCTTTCACCTTGTCCATGATAAGTTTATGATGTCCCCACGGTATCTTGAAAATATCCTCGTACAGATGATGCGTTTCAGACACGGACAATTCGCCCCCAACTTGGGGGTGTTTTGACGACAGGACATTATCGGGTAATTCGCCCTCAACTTGGGGGTGAATTACAAAATATTGTGAATAAAGCAGATAGAATCTTCTGCAATATCTCAGATTTGTTACAGAAAGACCTTCAACTTGAGGCATTTCTTTTTTCAGATCTTTGCTCAACTGCGCGATGACACCTTCACCCCAACGCTCTTCCACTTTCATTTCCACAATGTCGTGCCCCAACAGCCAATTGAATCGCAACTGTTCCTCATTCACTTTGATAGCCGCTTTAATCTGGCTCTGGCGGTATCGCTTCACAAGGTTTTGCACCCATCGTGTGTATGTTTTGTCCATTATGGTTATTGTCTTAGTCATTCTTCGATAATGTTTTGTCTTTATTTATTGACTTCCGTTGTTTTATTCTTCACATTGTTATATTTTGTGCGTTGATGTGTCCTCACATCGCCTAGCTCTCATACTCCCCATCCGGCACGGGTTCACTCCATTCATGATGCGTTCCCAGCTGGGCGTCTGCTTCCTCAAGGCTACCGTATTGACAGGGGACAACGACGCGCCGTTTCGCCAATCCATATACGGCATCATATTTGTCATTCGTTTCACGCTCACCGTCAACCACCTCAATGATGCCCCATTTGTTGGCCACTCTGCAAGCGAACAGACCAATTTCTTCGCCAAAAGGGTCAGCCCAATACCGTATTTCATCGTATGGAAACGGTTCCTTGGTCGGACTGCACCAGGTGCCGGGACCGCCAAAGCCCACGGTATGGTCGGCGATATATAAACCGTACTTTTTCCCATGTTGGATCACACACACCTGAGCCGTCGCTCTGTCGGTGATAGGGATATAATCCAAGGCCTCAAAAGATTCTATTCTTGAGGGTTTAATTGAATTTCTTTCTTCGTCATCTTGGATATACTTCCAATCTCTGTTTATTTTAAATACTATTCCCATAATCTTAAAATGATGTGTAAACATCCACTTCTACGTTCTGTTTTTTCTTTAAAAGTTCTTCTGTCTCGTATTGAGGTATCAGGTGTAATTTTTCAGGGTTCAACATCTGATGACCACCAAGCAGTTCCTCTATGTTTATCGGCGGCACCAAATTTGATTTTCTTTTTTTTCTTTATCATTACATTTTTAGATTTCTCGGAATGACACAAGTAACAAAGTTATATTGTTCATAAGCAGCATTTATACATCAAAGTATTCACTTAGATATTCTTTTTTTATTCTAAGCCCTTGAAATACCCAAAATCACCGACCAATGCTCTTCGGTCTAACCCCAAATTACGCTTTTCGCACGAAGTCTCCGATACAAGACAACATGAGAAACATGCAGCCAGGTTCAACTGATCCTCATTTTCCCAACATAATGGATCCGAAGAACATTCTTTAGCATTGTTTATGGCATTCTTTATTATTCTTTCGATGAGCCGAGGCTGCCCTTGCCAGACCAGTCCGCCCATACTACCTTCTGCCCCATCTGCAGTATAAATCAAGACACCACACATTCTGTCAGAGTAATATAATCTTTCCTGAAGACTTGCGGTAGGGTAACCACAAGAAAACTCCAATTCTTTCATAATAATATGGGAGAAGGTGTGCAACAGATAGAACTTTGGAGCTCCATATTGTTCCATTTCACCTTTCAAATCTTTACCTATTTCACCTTCTGGCTGATCATAACGGGTTTTGAACAGTTCTGAATGGTCCGTCAACCACTGATTGACGGTATCCATGTTAAACTCAAAGAACAAGCCTTCTCCCAGACTTTGATTGGCCGGCAAAGAATATACTTTCTCTACAGGTTCATTATATATCCTTTGCCCCTCATTTCGGACCACCGCACCGTCAATTCTCAAAGGAACAGGCATAGAGACTCTACTGAAACCAAGCTGTGTCAATGTTATAGCCAGCGTATCTACCTGCTGTATTTTCTTGAAATACGACCTAAGGTCTGCTGGCAAATCAACATCTTTGAATTCAAGATTGGGGGTCTGGGGCAGAGACTCTGCATAATTAGAAAATACCCGATATTCCTCAAAACGGTAGTGTTCATGAGTATCCTTAGGAAGCTCCTTAACAGCAAGGAAGCGATTCTTTATAATCTCCGCCTGCTCTTGGGTTATCACTATATCACTATCTTCTGCTTTATCAACAATATCCATTCGCTCCATATAGGCTTCTTTCGTAAGGCCAGGCTGACGCTCTAACGCCTTGGGGTACCATCTATTGTTAAGTAAGTCTAATACTTTCTGTGGTTGTGGAGCCAATATAGCATCGGACAGATATTTCGGTGGAATATAGAGACTACTGAAAGAATCGGCATAATAAACGCTGTTACTGGTAACAAGAGCCATTTGCATAACGCTTCTACCTCTATTGACATCTTTGCAGGGATCATTCGACTTCGTTCCAAATCCATTCCATGGAGTATCTCCTTTGCAGAAAGGATGTATATTCATAACACCTTCCAATCCATAGGTCTTTCCACATTTCTTGCATTTCAATGTCCCCCAACTTTCGGAGTTGTTACGGTTCTCTATCCACTGGAGCTCATGACGACCACCTTTCTCACAGTCTTGACAAGGATAATCGAACAACTCAAATCCAGCAGGATTCTTCATGGCCTCTTTCTTACCATCTATTCCCGCACAGAACAATTCATACCATGGGATATCTGATATATGACCATTCTTGCAAATCAGCAGTATTGGAATTTGGACTAAAGTATCATAGATGTCTTTAAGTTGATTGTTATCTTTGAATGTCCTGTGTGTATTATTATACGGGTCTCTTGGAGGTGCAAAATAGTGCAGTTTTGTATCTCCCGTTTTTTGTTTCCATAAACTCTCCCATTCCTCAAGTGGCTTAAACAACTTTTCTTTTCTACTATAGAACCACCTTGGGAAATGAATAGCTGGTATGCTGAAATGATCCGACTTTAATTCATGGCCTGTATTCTCTTTACAGCGTAAATACAACGGATGTTTTTTCTCCTTTGGATAATTCCAATTATCAAGAGACAAATGAGGAACGTCTATCAGATATTTCAATTTTGGAATACCTTGATTCTCTTTCAAGAACTCTACAAAACGTGGGTCATTAATGATATCCACACCTGCTGCTCTTGATATTGATTCTGTGTCGCTTTCGCCAAAGTTTTCTATATGCTTATTAACATCCTTAACGAATCCCCAAAAAGAGACAGACTTTGGCATTATGAAAAAACCGGCCTTCGTGGTAACGATTGAACCGACACCAGCATTGGAGGAAAGCACTTTATACTTTCCAATTCCTTGATTGTATTGTAAATCTTTGTGTATTTCCATATCAATTATCCTTTATGTTTATTACTGCTTCTGATTCAACAGTTCGAAGTGACATTGGAACAGCCCACATGTTTTCCGACTCATCATCCAAATAAGCATCTAATGCCAAGAACAAATCCTTCCATTTTATCTTTTGGCGAGGATTCGAATTAAGACGATCTGAATCAGAATATCTAAGAACATAATTGTTTGATTTCTGATCATCAACCTTTTCCTGCCATTTATTCAAGGCTTCTTCAATGAACGATTCGATATATCCTTCAAGTTCTTCCGTAAGCAGTTCTTTTAATTCACTTGACAGCTTTTGAGTCCTTTTCAAACGCTCTCTGAAATACACATACATTTCGTTTTTGATAGTATTTTGCATCTGCGTTGTCAGAGCAGAGGCATTTTCAGAATTTGCCAATGTATCATAATGATGGCGAATCATTGCTGCATTATATAGTGGCAAGTATTTACAAACAGATTTTTTGGAGAATGGGGTAATCGATATGGGCTCTACGTAGTAATATAGCTTCTCATGAAATTCCTTGAAACGCTCAAAATGAGACAAGTCCCTTGCCCTAAATGGATTGTGAAGCGTTATTACAAGTCCCAATTTGTTTCTTGCCACCCGACTGCTTGCCTGAATATACTCAGCAATATTGCGTGGCATAGAATTCATAACAATGGTATTGAACCTGTCAACATCCAAACCTACAGAAATCATGTTTGTGGCAAGAATTAAATCTGGTGGAGTCATCCCGTGAAGCCATTCGCGACCATCCTCGCTCTTATGTGGAAGTCGTTCTTCCGCTTTCCAGTGCTTTCCAACTTTCTCCAACTCATTCACAACCTCTGCGCCAGAAAGTCTTCCCGTAAGTTCAGATTTACTGAATGACGAATCATAACCATATATGCACTCCAGTTTATCACTATAACGCAATACACGCTTAAACAATCGTCGCGTGTACTTTGTAAATTCTGTATAAAACTGTGCATCTGTTTTTCCAACCTCTTTCAGACTATTGAAGTAATCAATGATAGAATGATAGAAGTCCATCGCTTCCTGAACGTATTTGTCAGAAAGTCGTGATGCGTATTCTTTTTCAAACAGAGCACGATGAACAAACATGGTTGCAATCAAACGCATCTGAGTGGTCATGTGCGTCCTGCCAGTAGGGAAGATACCAATGTACTTCCTTTTAGAAACAAACCTAACCTCACCATCGACTTCCTTTCTTTGGTAAAAAGAGAAGAATGAATCGTCATAATCCGTACCTGGTTTGGGGAATATGCTAACATCTCTGTCATAAAGAGCACGAATTTGTAACTCTGTATTACGTGTAGTCGCTGTAGAGGATATGATTTTCGGACGGATTATCAACCCAGAATCATTCATATATGAACAAAGCTGGTCTATCGCACATTCAAACAAACTAACAGCGGAGCCAAGGGGGCCAAGAAGCAAATGTAACTCATCTTGGATAATCAATGATGGTGGCAAATAATTCAGTCCGCCTTTCCCAAATAGTCTTCTTGAATCTTGTTTCTCTTTAGAGGTTGAAACCTTGTGCCCAAGTGCTGCAAATTTATCCACAGTGCCAAAAAGCAAAGTGGGTGGATTCTGGTAAATGTATTCATCACACAACTTCACAGGCAATTCATCAGAAAAAACACAGTCAATATTGTCACATCTGAATACAATCTTTGGGTCTGTAACATTTCCCTTGTTTTGATATTTTAAAGGACTACCACAACAAGGACATTTGTCCAAAGGAATCTTTGATTCACGACGCTTTCCACAATCATCTCTAGTGTTCCATTTTTGACATTCGTCAGAGAGAGATTTTGCATTGTTTGGAAGAGAGTCTTCCCCGACAAAGAGTCCTATTGAAATTGGCTCTTCCCCCAAATTGTATAAGTTCCATCGACGTATTTGCTCTAATGCTAATATCAAACGCATGGCACGTTGGAATTGCTGAGTGGCAAGAAGTCGAAGTGTGTATCTCATTATTGCTGTTGTTCCTCCGCCATTTTCTGGAAATTGCCTTCTACGGAATATGATGGACAATGCTATTATACCTAAATATGCTTCCGTCTTACCACCTCCTGTTGGAAACCACACCAAATCAACTAACTCATTTCTGCATTTCCACTCTGGGTCATCTGGACGTTGGATAATACCGTCGAGATTAAGTAGAATGAAGGCTAACTGGAATGGTCGCCAAGCAGCAGGTTTGTTGCCAAACAAATGGTCGTCAGCCTTCTCTTTATAGAATTCAAAGTCGGTTTTTGCATCCGTTGCTCTTTTACTATGCCACAATTGAATAAACATAGCCGTATTCATGAGACGAAAACTCATCATATTAGAAGGGTTCTCTTCTAAGATAAGCCTAATGTTATCAACCATTCTATCGCAATCCAACTGACATTTGTCTAAGTTTTCAAATCCAATTTTGTTATCTCCTTTGTCGTTTTGCAACACATCCCTTTGTTTGTTGATCCATATTTGATACTTACCAACAAATTCTCTTAAACGGGATATGATTTCTGCACCTGTAGCTTCCGAAAAAAGCGAGAGCCATTTGAACTCTAAAGCTCTTGGATCTTCTAATAAAGGTTGAGGGATACGGATTCCGTTTTCTTCTACAAATGAAAACTTGTCACGTGGAATAGGTTCAACATCTGGTGTTTCATAAGAGGGAATGAATTCCGAGCGAACCCATTTTTCATTGTCGGTAATCTTCCAATCAACAGAGCATAAGTGTCCAACTGCATAATCTCTAATTGAGCGATACAAATAATTCAAGTGCTCTACGTCATCTTGTTTGCTTTCATTATTTCTTTCCTGATAGGCTGTCAAAAATTCACTTTCAACCTTGATTTGAACCCCGAAGAAACATCTTTCATTAACCTTTTCCGTGACAATGGAGAAATAATGATTAGAATCCTCTTCAAATGGTGTTGAACTGTTTTCTAGTTGTACTTTTAAGTATATCTTGTTGTTTGGCCCATGGGTAAGTTTCGTAAGTTGAAGCCAAATTGACAATTTGCGGAGGAACTCAGAAGTTTCATCATCTTCTTTAAAATGAATATTTAGATTGTCTGTTTCGCGAGGTGAAAAAATGACCTTATTCCCAGATTTATTCAAATTAATACCACTCAAATCTATTGGTTTGCTGAATGAGTGAGATTGCCAAAAACCAAAAGATTTAGTATTGCAAATATTCATTGCATCTTCAAGGTAGGACAAATATGTTTCATACCTCTCAACATCTTTTATTTTTTTTTCAATTGCCAATCGTTCGTCATCCGAAATATATGTATCTCTAAAATACTTCAGTTTACGCCAGAGGCGTTCTTTATATGATTTAAGGTATCTATAATTATCACCAATTTGTTCGTACTCGACATCAACAGCGCCCATGTTGATAGCCACATTTTTACACAACTCCTTGTTAATGGTAAGAATAGTATCTTTAACAACACTAATTTCTTTTGTAATATCTTTCGCAAGATGAACACCACCTTCTGTTATAGAAAAATAAGGGGCAAGTTGGGGCTTATATTTTTCGAAAAACAGTTTAAATTCATTATCGTCTTCAATTTTAATAATGATGTTACAACATTCTTCTTTTGATATTTTCTTGTAATAACGTCCAGAAATCGTAATAGTCAAATCAGATGGCAAAAGAGGTTTTCCATTTTTGTCCAAACAACATGAAATTCCAATTGTCGTAGGAAATCTTTGACTAAGCGAATACAAATCTTCCTCATCTGCGCCCAATCGGTCAACCCTTTCATCAAGTTCTTCACTACTATTATCGTCTAGGGACTCTTGATATAAAGAATCACTCTCCCAATCGGTATCAACAACTTTGTCGGATGAAGGGGCATTACTGGAAGATAAATCATCAACTTTTTTTCTTTGTGGAAACAATATAGCTGTACTATATAAAGAACCTGGCGTGGTATTGACGACTTCTTCATCAACGTCGCTACACACATTATTGAGACAACCATAACGCCCATTACAAGCACCTGGCCCTTCCATTTGTTGTCTTATAAACTTTTCAAGAGAGTCACGCTTTTTCTGAATCATATTTTATGCTTTTTACCGTTTTTAAATTAATATCTAATAACTGAACCAAAATATTGATTTCCGATGCAGTATTAATCTCAAGTAGATTGAGGATTTCCGAATGCTCTTCAAATAATTCCCCAAACATATCATCATCAACTTTGTTGATAATTAATATTGATTGTAGCAAGGATTCTATTTGACTATTCAACAACCGTGTGTTACTGTTTTTCAGTAGTTTTTTGGTTAAAATTACTCTGTGATAAGGTGAACCTATCGTGAAACCTAGAAATTTTAAAAGACTATTTTGGCTTTTTCGACTACGTGGCAATATCATCGGATAGTCAAAGTCAAGCCATCTTTCAAATCCTCTTATTGATATTTCTTGATTGTTAGGGAAAATTGCATTGTACGTTGCTTCCATGCCAATTTCCTCCTCTTTTCTTTTGAGAAGATATTTCCACAATTCAACATCAGAATTAATTTGCTCTTCAGTCAGGCCATATGCAGGGTCGCGACGTATGGAGCTTTCAGATTTTAAGTTGCTTTCAGTTTTTTTGATAAGATTGTCTTTGATCTGATCAACCAACTCGTCAAGTAATTGAATTTTCATGCCTTCCTCAAATGAGAGTTCTTTTAAACTTGATATACAATAGTGATGGCCATCATAATAAAGAACTCTATCTGCCGCTAATCTTTTGGTTTTACCGCTTTCAAATACTATCGTACAACGTTCAGCAAGATATTCTCGAGCATCAACTTCGGCTTCATCAATGTCATTCATAATATCAGGCATAATAGGTCTTTGAAGTACTCTTTTACTCCATCCGATTACATCTTTTCTAAAAGAAGAATAAAGCAAGCCATTGAAATCTTTATCATAGAAATACTTGTTCCATTCGTAATACCTGTTATGAGTGAGTCGGTTTATCACTGTTAGTCCTCGCTGTCCCTTTTTCAAAGGGAGAGGATCAAATGAATTAGGATATGTTTTATATCTATTATCTGTATATCTGAATGAAAACAAAACGACAAAGTCTTCGTTTAGGCCATCTCGTAGCTGGTTAAAATCTTTTATTGATATTCGTCTTGACTCAGATGAGAAACACTTTTGTATGGCATCCCCATACACCTTATCTATTCCTGGAGGGAGAACAAATGCTACTGAATGGTAATTCTCTATTTGTTCCAATATCCGAAACGCAATTTCATCGTCCCATAATCGCAAATAATAGTTTAAAAATGGGGTTATGATGCCCTGCTGAGAAGAACCCGTTTCGGATTCACATTCCTTTATAAAACATCTTTGTGTCTCAAGAGTAAAAGCCAATGATAGGGCATTTTTGATCCTATAATTATGAGATAGTTCATCAAAATATGTATTGATTTCTGTCGTAAAAATTTCACGTTCATCAGAATCAATAATATATTTATAGCACAGGTTTTCTCGCTGAAACATCAAGTCAAGTTCATCTGGCGAAAAAGTAATAAAACCACCAAAATCGTCAAATCGTTTTATTTCACGATTTAATAGATTGGCAACTAATAATGCCTTTACATTTTCCTTCGCATAATACAATCTAAATGGAAGTTCAGTTATATAAAACACAAAGCAATTTTTTATTCCAACACCATATTGATTTAATCGTTCCAGTTGGTCTAAATTGTATGAAAAGGAGATTTTGCCTCGGTTCTGAGAGTGAAAAACGAAGAGATTTTCAATATTGGGTATATTATCACGGTTCTTTCTGAACAATGTTTCAATGTCATAGGCAGACAGATTATTGGTCACAATCGTATTGTGATCGTTGCAAATAATATCTGTCGTATATAATTGATCCAGCCAAGGGTTCTTGTCCTGTTTTCTTGTGATTATATCTTTCTCTTGGACCACGAATAACGATTTGCCTCCAGAAGAAAAAGTTTGCGATTTTTGTTCAAACAGTTTTAATAACTTCTTATAATATTCACGATCTGCACAAAGTTGTTTACCCTGTTTGCTCTTAGATGTTAGACCTTCGGGGATTACTAAAGGGCCTCTTGCTTTGTTTTTAGCCAAAGATAGGAGTCTTGAAGGATTAGCGAATGAGGTTTTGTGAATTAAGAATCGGACTAACAATTCTCGCGCCCATTCTGGGCAGGTAGGCAGATAGATGATTTGGTAATTAACACCTCCTTTATTTTCATTTGCACAGCAATGGTCAACAATATTGTTCATGGCACACAAAAATCTACTTCCATCTGAGACCCTAGTATGTAACATCATTTCACAGACGGCCCTAAATAATTCCGTCTCATGATTTATTAGATTCTGATAATTGTCCCTCGTACTCATAACTATTATTGTAAGACTAACAATTGAAGATCCATAATGGCACGAGTCATGCCAACATATAACTCTAATGCGTTTATTTCAACACGACCATTAATGACCAGTATTACATGTTTACATTCTAATCCCTTGTAAGCCAGCATCGATGTGAATGGTATTTCAGACGTGTCCTGGCAGATATTTTTGGGTGAAAGATCTTTGATTCCTTCTATTGTGGCAATTCTATCGTATAGTTTCTCGCTGCCAGTTGTTTGCTCTTTTTTCGTACTAGAATCAGCAAGTATTACATACTCATTCCAGTTTTTAGCATTTTCTCTTATCTCTTTCTTAATTTGGTTAATATGCTTAATCAATTGTTTTGCACCATCAAAATAGAAAACTTGAGTTGATGCATAGTTTTCTTTAATGATAGTTTCAAATAGGTCTTTCGCTGAAATTCCGTTGAGCAACATTTTGGCAAAAGAAACAATCTCTTTGTTTGTCGGAACACGCTTGTTTGTGTCCAAAATGAATCGAGCTCCATTAAGAGCTAAAGCATCTGCAAGCTCATCTATTTGGCGAGATTCGTAATTGTAACCTTGTTCTGTATCGAAAAATACAAGATAACGGCCTGTTGAAACACCCTCTTTTGTTACAGATGTAAGAGCATCAAGAAGAGTTATTGCTCCCTTGTCAAGAACATCCTGAGCTTCATCAATAATTATGTAATCATATGGTATAAAGTCCCTTCGTTCTCTCACAGAAGAAAATAGCGTTTCCAATTTATCTTTAGCCGCACCATTTGTGATGTCATCCAAAGATAACTTTGCAGATATAACTTGAAGTTGGAGAGAAAAAACAAATGAAGCGAATTGTTCTACTCTACAATTTGGAAGTCCGGCTTGCCATAATTCTGTTTTAATTTTTGCTTCAAGCAACTTGTTCCAACACAAATACAATCCCCTAAGTGTGTGATACTTCTCTATATAGGCTTTGGCTATAGTTGTTTTTCCTGTGCCCGGTCCTCCTTCAATAAAGAGTCGTTCATTTTTCTGGAGACTATTGAATGTGCTTAAATTATCTATGTTTAATCGCTGTAATATGGCCTCCATTCCTCTTTCTGAATACACATTTCTACTGCGGTCTGCAAAATTGAAAAGTAAGGACTGAATTGCGATTTCTACATCCTGAGGTTGGAGATTAGGCCGACGCCATCCATTTTTACTCTTATCTGATTCCAACACATCTATACAGAAATCAGCAAAAGACTTGGAATTATCATCATGTTGTATCTTGGACCATAACTTATACCCAAAATCGGTACTCGGATTTGCACTGGTATGCTCCATCCTTGTATGGGGGAAAGCACACACTGTGTCAATAAATAACTGTGAAGCACTAATAACCCTGTTGTTAATAAGCGCATACATGTAATCCCTTGCCTGGTCAAATGGTGCTCTCTCCATATATGTTCGCTCACGGGAGACTTCATAATAATACAGTCCTTGTTCAATCCCAACTTTTCCGCCTTTAACCTCTACTATTATTACACCCTTTTCAGACACCAACAAGAAATCAATTTGAATTTCGTTTTGATTCTTTACAGAAACAGGCAATCTTAAGTTATGCCAAAAATGCCATGTATATTCGCTTTTTGAGCAGTCCGAGTAAATACGTCTGAACATCTCGATTTCACCATAGAGAGGGCTTCCATCATCTTGGGTAATGATAGCCTCTAAATCACTGGTATTGTTATAACTAACGTGTGATATTATAGACATATTATTTAGTTTTTAATGTTTTCCCAAAGAACTGGATTTTTTAGGTTAGACATTTTATAGTTAAAAAGCTCAAGTAATTCCCCCCGATGTTCAGGAAACATTTCCAATGTATCCAACAAGGCTCGTAACGTTTTACATATTTTTCTCACTTTCCCCCTCGAATCCTCTTGTTCATAATAACCCGCCTCGTAATCCTTTTGAAATTCGTCAAAGGACTTGATTTCATTTAGAACCTCAAAGCCCGCTTTCTGTTCCCAATACGTTTGATTCCGATAAGTGTATTCCCAAAAGGACATTTTCTTATAGAATGCTTGCTGATTGCACCAACGCGCTATTTGGACGTAAATGTTTGATATAGGGGCTTGTTTGTAATCTTCGTGACGCATCAAATATCCCACACAACCGTATGTCATTAAAACTTTAATGCGTTGGAAGATCTCCCAAATGTCTTGATAAAATTTATCCCGATTATCAACACTTTGTTTGTATCCGCAGAACAAGTAGAACTTCGTTCCCTTTTTCGGATTATACCGTTTCCATATCTTCAGAGCTTTTTCTATCAATTCCCGATCTTTCCAATTGTCAAACGCAAAGATAAAATCCCCATGGTATTTTGCTTTTGAAAGCAATTCTGCCATTTCTTCACCATAGGGGCTTTCTGCTAACATTCGCTCGTCAAGTCCTTGGCGAAACTGGAACGGACGACCGACATCTATCAGCTGTTGCAACCTTGCACGCCACACATCTGGTTCTGCCGCAAGGATGTTATCATCCCAAAGATAGATGTAAGGACGCACTAATCGACCATGTTCATCACGTTCTTCGTCAAGAAACCAATCCAAATCGGAATAAGGAGAGATTTTGTCTTCCAATTTATTGATACAGAACGGACAATGGCGAATGCAGCCACGTGTCAGGAAACCGATACTATACTGCTGATAATCCTTGTACTTATCACGTTTAAAGCCTTCTTTCACCTTGCAATCAACAAACTCGTCGTAAAGATGATAATATGGCATCTGACGTGCAAGATCAATGCCATGAGTTCGGGGACCGCCACGATGATTTGGGTATTGGTTGAGAAAATCATCGCGTTCTAACTGGGTCATATCATCGTCTCTTTTCTGTCGATAGATATTAACGTTCAGTTCATTGGCATAAAAACCAGTACCGCCATTGCGAAACTTTTGTTTTTGAGTCTCAGTGGCATGTTCGTAGAAAGTGGGCAGCTTTGTGAATGTAAAAACGCGGGAGATATAGATATATTTGTAAGGGGAAATATCTTCATCCTGATTAATAATGAGGTTAAAATCGATTCCGTTATCATTGAAGAATCCGGCAAGTTTCATTAAGACAAGATTTGGATGCCGAGTCCCGTTACAAAGCAGGTCGGCATCAACAAGCCCAATCCTAAAACTGCTATTATTCTTACACACCATCGACTCTCTTACTCTCTATAACATTCCATTCCTTTTTTTTAATTTTCCCGCCGCAAAAATACGATTTATTTTCCACACACCGCCTTATAAAAAAACATTGTCAGCTACCTCTTTAAACGTGTCGTTCTTTGCCACAACACCTCATCTCTACAATTTAGAAAACTCAGCGTCAGTTAGTATGAGCCGCTTTCCCGTCCGCCTTACGAATCAGACAACACAAAGGAATACTCCCGGACTCTTGCTTTTCTGAGGAGTACTTATCCCCGTCCGGTTCGTGCTCGCCAATATGCCACCAGATTGCCATGCGCTCGTCGTGGGTGAGGGTGAGACCAAGACCCTCCAAGATATTGACCGAGCGCAATCCGTGCCCTTTGTGATAGTTCTCCTCATTGCGTCTGGGCTTGCCCGTCCGAGGGGAGAGGTAATAGGTGTCCGTTTTGCAGATGTCGTGAAGCAGCGCGCAAATGGCTATGCTGTCTTGAGGGAGAGGCTTGTCCGACTCCCCGTTGAGGCGGCAGGCAATCTCATAGACCTCCCACGAGTGCTTGGCCAAACCACCCCTGAAGTTGTTGTGGTGCCTCACCGAGGCGGGCACCTCAAAGAAACGATGCTCTTCCAGCCACGTGATGACATTCCCAATGCCATTGCGCCCCGTCCTGCGTAAAGTTTCCTTTATCCTATCAGCATAACCTGTTTCCGAGACCTCTTTCCCATCTCCAAATATTCGCGAAAACGCTTTAAAGTTGCAGCCGCGCGAGTTATGGTCCTCCAAAATGGCGAAATGGATCTCCCGGAAAGCACCTTGGAACTCCGGCTCGTCAAAAACCTGTCTGAACAACGCCGCCACCACATAGGGATCGTTGCCGAAGGCACCGCACCCGAAGGCACCGAGCACCAAACGATGTTGGCCGTTCGTGTAACCGATTCTGAGAATGGTACGGATCTTGTTCAACGTCATTCTCATATACTCGCCATACGACACACGATGGTGTTTCACATCTACGGCAGCCACCGCCACCGCATTGACTTTCCAAGGTTGTTCTATCAACGCATATCCGGCACTCTCCCTGTCGCGAAACACCGTGATGCCATGCGAGAAGATGCCGCCGAAATTGCTGTCGAGCGGATAACGATGAGTGGGATTGGGCTTGATGCCATATTCCAACGGGGAGAAAGTCCTGGCATATTGAAAAAGGAAACGATAATAGTCGGAGCAGCGGAAAAGATATTCCTCCTGGGCTCCGGCACCGTTATACACCCCGCCTCCAGGATTTCCGGCACTCGCCATATTGAGCACACAGACGTCGTCCGTCGGATCTTGTGCCAGCAAACGATGCGCGACAACCAGACAGTCCTCCTCTAAAACCTTCACAACGGTCTGGTGAGGATCCTCCACCCTGATTGCGGCAATCTCACGAGCATAGAACTTGCTGCTTGCCAAAGCGTTTGGGTTCAGATATTCCCGCAACGGCACGACGACTCCCGAAGAAGCGGTGTATTCGCCATGGGAGACTATCCCTACCGTGGAGCGAAACACCTCGGCACGCTCCGGGTGTGTGTTTCCCTTTTCCTTTGCCTTTGCAAAACGGGAAAGCCAATCATTCTCATTCCAACTACAATCCAACGGGTTCATTTTTGATGTCATATTTTTCCTATTAAAAACGGTTAATGGTCAATAACAAGACAAATATATGAATTTTTCCAATACAATACGGAATTTTTAACATAATCAATCAATTGCTTTACACCATCCCTGAAACTCAAATTACGGTTCGCCTCCCCGACAGATCCGATTTCTGTAGTGTGGGGTATGACGGCCACACACGGAAAACATCAATACATTTTTTTGTCAAAAATCTTGATTATTTGACAAAAATGATGTATTTTTGCCGCGATTTATTTTGTATGAGAACGACCGATGTGATATTAAAATATGCAGCCCTGCAGGAAGGGACTTTCCAACGGAAAGGCCTACTTCGTGAGATCGCTGGCATGCAATCCACAATCAAAAAAAGGGCAGTGGATTTGCAGATTAGGCGTCTTATTGCCTCCGGCATACTCATTCGCAAACGTCGTGGCGAATATCAGTTGGCCGAAAACAGCAGGCAAGAATTTGAGTTGAATCTTTCCGAAACGGAGAAATCCATCTATCAGAAGCTTAAAGAGCAATTCCCTCTACTCGATTTATGTATCTGGAGTCCAAAGGTTCTATCAGCGTTTATGCTTCACGTTCCAAATGTAGGCTATACTTTTGTGGATGTTGAAAAGGATGGCATGGAACCTGTTTTCCACGCTTTGCAGAGCATGAATCTCGGACGGAACATCCTTCTTGCCCCGACGGTTCAAGAATGTGAGCGGTATCTGACAGGGACGGATGCTGTCGTGGTGCGCCAATTGATAGGGCAGTCGCCTTTGACGGAGGTGGACGGCTGCGTTGTCCCTCGCATAGAGAAAATCCTTGTGGATGCCGTAGGTGACAACGAACTGTTTTTTACAGGAGGTTCTGAATTATACCATATCTTTGAAAACGCATTTGAGCGCGTCAATGTCAGCAAGAGCAAACTACTGCGTTATGCTTCGCGTCGCAACCGGAAGAACCAAGTGGAACAAATAATAAACACCATAGACCATGATCAACCCAAAGAGCAGATCCCTTGAAAGGATAACAGAAGTCACCCAGCGTATAGGCGTTCACGACAGTGCCTTGATTGAGAAAGCCATTCGCGCCCTCTCCCTTCTTGAAGCATTGCAACGTTCTGGCTGTCCTTTTTTGTTCAAAGGCGGCAGCTCACTTATGCTTCTTCTAAACACCAGCAAGCGTCTGTCTATTGACATTGACATCATTTGTCCTCCTGGTACGCGGATTGAGAATTATCTTGACGAATATGCCGAGGAATACGGCTTTGGCAAAGTGGAGCTTGTTGAACGCATATCGCGCATTGATGTTCCGAAACAACATGCAAAGTTCTATTACGAAGTAAGTTATCCGAGCAATGGCGGACAAGATAAAATCCTCTTGGATGTGCTCTTCGAGAAAACACACTACTCGAAGATTGTATCTCTTCCGATACAAAGCCCATTGCTTCTTACGGACGGTTCACCCATCATGGTCAATCTTCCGAGTCATGAAGATTTGTTGGGCGACAAGCTGACAGCCTTTGCACCACATACCACAGGCATCCCATTCTTCAAAGGCGGGAAAAACTGTTCAATGGAAATCATCAAACAACTCTTTGACGTGGCATCTTTGTTCGACATAACTGATGAATTGGACATTACCCGGACAACCTTCTTGAAATTCGCCGCGATAGAGCTTCAGTATCGTCATTTGGATACTGAAAACATACAGCAGGTGCTTGACGACATTTATCAGACAGCACTCTGCATCTGTATGAGAGGCATGCAAAATCCTGACGAGTACAAGCTGTTGCAAGATGGTATTCGTCGTATTGGCGGCTTTATGATTGGCGAAAGATACACGCTTGATTCAGCCATTGTGAATGCATCAAAAGCGGCCTACCTTTGTAAACTCATAGAAAAAGGAATCAACGAGATACGTCATTACAGTCCTGACATGTTTGGTGAGGTGTCCGACCAAGTTCTTCAATTTCCCATACCAGCCAAACTCAACAAGTTGAAGAAAACCCATCCAGAGGCATTCTTCTATTTTAATGAAATACAATCGCTAATACAATAAGTTTCCATGAGCCAACCAGTAGAATGCAATCGTCTGGGAAAATGTGACATTAGCGCAATATTTTTCTTCTAAAAAGATGTGGGTTATAAGGGTTCTCCATACTTCGCATTTTTTCGTTACGACTTTTTTCGTAATCGTTTCACGCCGCAAAAATACACAATTATACGAACCGGCAGGTAGGAAATCTGAAATTTATTCACGGGTTAACAGTCAGACCATATAAGTTTATCATTTTATACCTGATCATCATCCGAATCAGGCGGTATTTCCACTCCCTTCTGGGCATATAATTGTGCGATTTTCAGGTCAATGGACCATTCCATCATATCTATAGCATTGAAACTGTTATGTTCGGCCAAGGCGTACCCCCAACATCCTTCGCTGTCCTGCCGTTCCCATTCGTCGTAGTCGATGTATCCGACCATTTTCCCGTTTTCCATTTTTTGTCGCAGGTAAGGCTTACTGGCCTCGTGCATTTTACATTTCAGCTTGCGAAAAGTATCGCATCCCTCCACATATCTCGTGATCAGTTGTTCCAGAGATTCTTCTGATTCTTCCGGCAGTTTCCCTTCTTTCAGAAACATTTTGGTACCACCCGTGTGGAACAGCAGTTTCGGCTCGCTGTATGCCTTGTTGAGGAGTTCAGCGACTCGTTCAGCCACCTGCTTCTTTGCTTCTTCTTGTGATGCCTTTGTTAATTTCATATTATATCGCTATTTTTCTGTTATTGATTTTACGCGGCAATAATAGTTCGTTTTTTTGAGATACGGGTTATTTTAAGAGTTGCAACCCATCATATCCCCTTCGCGATGCCTTCGCTTAACAGGTAGTCGTTGCCGCCGGTGAATTCGTTGTGGTACTTAAACTGCGCAGCAAAGACCTCCTTGCCGTACTTGCGTGCGAACTCCACCGTATAAAGGGTGCCACTTTTTCTTGGACATTGCGCCACTACAACCATCTGACTGAGGGCGGCCTGCAGCCGGTTACGACGCACCAGCGTCTTCGGCGAGGCCTTCACACCTGTCGGCTGTTCACTGATTATCAATCCTTGCCGCTGCAGGATTCGCGTTTGCAAGGGGGCATTTTCCAGCGGATGTACAATATCCAGACCGGTCCCGACAACAGCGATGGTTCTCCCCATGGCATTGAGACAGCCGCGATGAGCGGAGCTGTCGCAACCCAACGCCAACCCCGACACCACCACGTAGCCTTTCTTGGCAAAGTCCACGGCCAAACTGTACGCTTTTGAGCAGCCATTACGGTCTGCCGCCCGCGCACCAATGATGGCCACAGACTTCTCCGCCTTCAACAATTCCATATTTCCCATCAGGTAGAGCTTCTCCGGACAGTCGTCACCAATCTCCCGTAATGACTGCGGGAACAGCTCTGATGTTTTGCTTATTTCAATGATTTCGTATCCCATATCTTTATAATTTTTGTTCATTAATCGGTAATATATGCTTAAACAAGCTCCATTTCGGGTCTTGCCTGTAGTGCTCCACAAGGTTGGCGGGCACGTACAAACACGCAACTATATGAGTATCATGAGCGTACGCCCCATGAACATACGCCCCAAAACTATCTTTGAACTCCAATTTCTTCGGCGAACGCAGCACGACAGTCTGCAAATTCGGGCAGTCATCGAATGTTTGATAGCCCAAGTCGGTAAGCGTGCTGGGCAGATCAACGTGTTTCAGATTTGTATTTTCCAGGAAACTTTGTATCCAAAATTTCTCAAAACCTTCCGGCAACGTCACACTACGGAGATTCGGACAGTTGCCGAAACTGTTATCGCCTATCTTACGGAGGGTCTTCGGAAAGGTGACGGATTCCAACTTTTGTTGGTCCATAAAAACAATATGATTGATTTCCTCCACCCCATCGGGAATAGTAACGTGTGAGCGTTCAAAAAAAGCGGCCAGCAATTTTTTCCCGTCCTTCGACAAAACCATCCCGTTTTCGTATTTTATATGCGGATTATCTTTGTCTATGTCAACGCTTTGCAGCTTGGGACAAAGACGGAAATTCCAACTTCTCAAATGCTCCACCCGTTTTCCAATGTGAACGGAACGCAGACCGGGCAAGTCATACAGCGTATCCCCGTCCACATAAACGAACGTGTCGGGAATCACCAGATGCTGGAGTGTGTGTGAGTGATTGTATGCACCCGATTCCACACTCTCAATAGTATAGCGTTCCCCGCCAACCATCAGATGGTCGGGAAGACGGTAACGCCTGCACCGACCAATATGTCCCTTTGCAATCCATGCCGTTTTTTCCTCATCATCAAGCAAATAGAGGAACTTTTTATGCTTGTATTTTCTTCTGGAATAATAATCTAATCCCATAACTTTACCTTGTTTTTTCAAATAAATAGCATTAGTTAACACGTGAAATATATAAAAAAATTATTCCGCTGGGAATATTTTAACATTTTTCTCGAACGTCTCCAGCATACGTTCCAATTTGGCGCGTGTCTTTGCGGGTATCTCAAAGCGTGGCCTCAGGGCACAGTGCGTGGGACAATAATCCAGAAGATTGGCAGGATCGGTGTGTGCAGGCAGATATGCAGGAATTACCGTGTAGGCATCGTCATGGGCGTTAAACTGTATGCCGAGGTCAAATCCACGATTGCCGGTCAGATGTGATTTTTCACTCAACAAGTATTCTTCAAATCGTTTCGCCATTTCCTTTTCTGTAGGCGGGGAATCCACCACAATAGCCAGTTCCACATATCCGTCACTCCAGTAGTTGTTACCCGAATAACAGAAAATTTCAATGGTATCGCCTCTTTTGAAATGGATTTCTTCCTGCTTTCTGCCTCTAAAAAGTCCGTTTCCATAGATGTAGTTGTCAAATTCGATTTCACCGTATTGGGGAGGAATATCCAGAGGTGTCATTTTAGCGTACAGTCTCCCACCCCAAAGCTGTCCATCTGGGAGATAGACACGCTCCGAAAAACTGTCTCCTGCGAGATGTTGCACACCGACAGGCAGCTCACTGAGGGCATAGCAGTAAGGAAAAGCCCTATTGTATGCGAGCATATCACGCTCGGCTTCCTCCACGGATCGGAATAAGATTGGGGCTTCACGATGAAGCTTGATTGTGGGGTAGCGACTATGCCGATAGCGCATCGAATAAGGTGTCAGTTTGAAAATTGTTTCAATATTTAGCATAAAACTATCTGATTATTCCATTTCAAGAGTATTGTTTTGATACTTTTCATTCAAGAAACTAATCACATCTTTTGGAGAAAGATACTTTCTGTAAGTTTCGGGAACGATATGTGACAATGAAATGACCCCCATATTGGCGAGTCTGAACTCCACATTGCTTATCCTGTTTTTCAGCGGGGTGAGCTGTTGTTGGTGGAATTTGTTCGTGATTTCACCAGTGCACAACTGCTGTTTGAGCTGTTTCTGTTGCAGCCTCAGGTCGTCAAGCTCCCGCTTACCCTCCTCCTGCTTTTTGCAGTAGTCGGCATACCAGACCTCGAACACGTCGCGCCTGCTTTCAATGTACTCCTTGAGAAGTGCGAGCCGCATTTTTTCCATCTCCCCAGTTTTGTCCTCCAGTTTCTGTGCACTGCACTTTTTAATCTCCTGAATTTCCTGCCGCAGGGTGATATTTTCCCTCTGAAGGATATACACCATCCTTTCGGTCAGGCAGTCACCTTGGTCATTAGCCTTCAGTAATGCCACCACCTCCTCCAACGAGTAAGCCTCGTAACGTTCCTTGGCCTCGTCGTAGCGTGTGTTAACCTCCATGAAAGACCGCCAAATGGCACTGAACGGACTGGGAAGATTTTCCGACCTGCACTCCCCCTGCGGGTTAACAATGCCGCAGCTATTCCTGCCCGACAGCGGACTCCCCGCAATGTGATAGACAAGCCATGCGTTTTTTCGATACCTGCCAATAATGGCAGGAATGCACGTCATCCACCATTCGATGTACACGCCCAAGGTGGGACGGCGAAAGCCGCTGGTACCCATATAAGCAATAGCGTTCTGCACAGGAACGGGGGCGAGGAACATCCGGCTGTCGCTGAGAATCTGTTCGCGATGGTCGAGGAAGAAAAAAGCGTGGTCGGTGAAGAATTTCTTTGCCTTTTCCCGTTCCTGTTCCTGCTTTGGAGATGTCGGCGGCTCAACAGTTTTCTTGCGCCCGACACGCAAATACTGTCCCGTAGTATCCAATTTCATCGTGTTGTCGATGCGCGGCGTGGTTTCCACCCTCGGATAGCACGACAATGTGCGGCCGTTGAGCAGGGTGATGGTCATTTTCTCCGTGTCAACAGGGTTATTTGTTTTTTGATTGCCGTTGTCGGCGAAATTGTTGTCCTGATTGTTTTCCATTTTATTATCCGTTTCGTTTTTAATTGCGTTTTTTTCTTCTTGCAGAATATTCCTCATTTTCGTCCAGTGTATTTTATGGTGGGTGACCGGCGAGGATGCTCTTGGAAAATGGTGACTCTCCCCACAGTGCGGACAATAGGCATTGATTTCCCAATAGCCTCCGCCATTCATGTGGCCGGCCCATTGGGTGATATAGGCTGTCTCTCCGCAATTCGGGCATTGAATCTGGTATTCTTCATGTTGCCAGCAGCGCACCAGTTCGGCGATGGTTATCGGCTGACTATACGCGCAAGCCCCCAACCCGCCAGCCGAAAAACGGGTGATCTCTACAGAATAGAGCATGGGTTTGTCCAATATGGCCTGCATATTCTCATACAACACTGAAAAAGGGATTTTCTCTTCCATTTTACTGTTTTTTTTAGTGCCATAGACGAGAAACGCGGTGTCCTTTTTCGCTGAAGAACACCGCGTATGGCAGTTTGTTATTTAGCGCGTTTTTTAGAGAGGTTGGCAATTTGACATAAATCCGTTCCTCTTTCTCATCCGGCGGCAATACTACGACATATTTTCGAACTATGGGTGATTTTAAGAATTTTTAAGAAAAAAAGATAACTCTATCTCATATCATTCACCTCCACCCCAGGGTATTTCGACACATCAAAGACGAAAATCTTGTCGTCCAGAGGGATGTCGTTCTTGAACTGCTCGATATTATAGGTGTAGATGGTGTTATCCTTCTCATACAACGCGATCTTCGCGATTTTCTGCGAGGTCTTGACGATATAAACGCGGATGCGGTAGTAGGACTGCGCGGTCTTCGGGGTGAGATCGACGATGCTGTACTGCACGTTGCCCTGAAATTCGTCACGGATGAATTTCGCCTTGAAATGTGTACTCCAATCCTTGAGAATACGCTGCGGATTCATCAGATTCTGGTCGTCGTCAGGGTCATATTCGTAAACGGAAACCTCCTTGGCATCCTTGTCGTAGCTCCAAATCGAAGTCCCGTCGCAATAATACTGCAGTCCGGCAAAATTGGTCTTGTACTTGTTGCCCTTGAGGTAGAAGTCACCCTCGCTGACGCCCAGCGTCTTCTCGTCCTTGGTGGTCTTCAACGTGTAATGGAACTGCATTGTGCCATCCTTCTGGTATTGCTGTGAGACCTTCTTCATCAGGTCGTTCGCGCCTACATCCGTATTCTGCGCGGTGACCGCGACCGCCATCACGGCCATTATCATCAAAACTACTAACTTCTTCATCTTATCATTATTTATCGTTACATTGATCATCAATGTTCAAAAACGTTTA
>JAEEKL010000246.1 GCA_016282395.1 Bacteroidales bacterium | reverse complement strand
TCGCCGGTGGCGGGTCACCGCTACATGCCCTACATCGTAGTTGTCATTGATGAGTTCGGCGATTTGATCATGACAGCGGGTCGCGAGGTGGAGCAGCCGTTGGCCCGTCTGGCCCAGCTCGCCCGCGCCATCGGTATTCATCTGGTGATTGCTACGCAGCGTCCTTCCGTGAACATCATTACCGGTAGCATTAAAGCCAACTTCCCGGCGCGTATCGCTTTCCGTGTGCAGTCAGGTGTCGATTCCAAGACTATCCTCGATGCCACGGGCGCCAACCAGCTCATTGGCAAGGGCGACATGCTTATCTCCACGGGAAGCGATGTGGTGCGCCTGCAGTGCGCTTTCGTGGATACGCCCGAGGTGGAGAAGATTGCGGAATTCATTGAGAAACAAGAAGAGTTGCACCCGTTGCTTGAACCCTACGAACTGCCCGATGTACCCGAACCTGGCGATGAAGGCGGTGGTCGAAACGATGGACCAGCCAATCCGAACGAACTGGATCCCATGTTGATAGAGGCGGCCACGCTGATTGTGCAGACTCAGCAGGGCTCCACATCCTCGATACAGAGGAAGTTGAGTCTCGGCTACAACCGTGCCGGCCGCATCATGGACCAGCTCGAAGACCTCAAGATTGTCGGTCCTGGCAGCGGAAGCAAACCCCGCCAGGTCCTCATCAAGACCGAGGCGGAGCTACGGCAGCATTTGGCGGATTTGCAATTGCTGTAAATAGTTAGCAGTTAGTAGTTAGCAGTTGGTAATTGTGATGGAAAAGCCCCAATATATTGAAACATACTTCCTTGAGCAGCCTCGAAGAGGCAAGACGCGCGAAGCGCAAGTAACCCCATACAAGCGAAGCGCAGTGTGGGGCTTGGTGGCCGAGATGGGTTCGGACTGCGGAAGTAACGAATAAAAGAAAGACGAATCACTATCCACAAAGTGGGCGTGACTCGCAAGTGAAATAGTATGCGATTAGACAAATATCTGACCGACAATAACTTCTTCCCCTCGCGGGAGAAGGCGCAGACCGCCATCAAGCACGAGACGGTGATGGTGGACGGGCATATCGTGACGAAAGCGTCCATGGACATCACGGAGTTGATGAAGGTGGAGGTGATAGACCTTTTCAACAAATATGTGAGCATGGGCGGGTTGAAGTTGGAGAAAGCGATAAAGGATTTCGGGTTGGATTTTGCGGGGAAGACCGTGCTGGACATCGGGGCTTCCACGGGCGGCTTCACGGACTGTGCGTTGCAGCACGGCGCCGCATCGGTCACCGCTGTCGATGTGGGCACTGCCCAATTGGTCGAGCAATTGCGGAATCATCCCAACGTGACGGTCTTTGAAAACAAGGACTTTCGTGAACTTACCGCCGAGGATGTTGACAATCAGAAATTTGACTTTATTGTCTCTGATGTCTCTTTCATTTCATTGACCTATATCATCCCCTATATTGATTCTTTTTTGAGGCAGGAAGGACAGATGATGTTTCTGATTAAGCCCCAGTTTGAGGCGGGCCCTTCTTTTCTGAACAAGTCTGGCATTGTGAAGGATGAAAAAGGGTACAAAACAGCCATTCAGAAGGTGGTGAGCGAAGCGATGAACCATCATTATTACTTGCAAAACCTTTCCGTTTCTACTTTGTTCGAGAAACAGAAGAATGTGGAGTTTCTCGCTTTGTTCGGGCGTACTCCAAGCCGGTACGCATTGAATTACAACGTGTTATTTCAAACCGTAAAGGAAATCAGGAAGCAACTTTAATATTTTTTAGTTAGTGGCAATTAGCTTTTGGGTACAAACCACTTGCAAACAGCCAATAGTGAACAGTTCTTTGTCAAATTGTTCAAATTGCAAAGTTAAAATTCCACCATGAATTTCACATTAATCAATCTTCCAGTCAAGTAGGTAGGCACCGGTCGCTGGTTATTGTAGATGTCGGTGACCCACATGTAGGACGATACATTGTAAATGCCTAACAGGTTGAAGACTTCCACGTAGATGCCAGCATTTTTGATGCTGCGCAGAAAAGCGGATTTGTGTTTCATTCGGTCGCGGCTCTGCTCCAGGAGCATGAATGAGAGTCCGAGGTCCACGCGGCGATACCAGGGGGTGTTGAACACGCGCCATGCAGGTTCCATTTTCGGCGGTCCGTAGGGCAGTCCGCTTGCAAAGACGAAGTTCAGGTGTACGCGGAACTGCGGGAAACTCGGGATATGGTCTTGGAAGAAGAGATTGAACTGCAGACGCTGGTCGGTGGGGCGGCGTATGTATCCTACCTCAACCTGATTGCCGTTTTCGTCAGTCCGGTAGTCCCCAATCACGTCCTCCATGGTTTTCATCACCGACACGGAGAACCAGGACTCCAGTCCGCGCACAAATTCGCCGCTGATGCGCATGTCAATGCCCGTTGCGTAGCCTTTGGCGTTGTTTTCGCCGCTGTAGACGATCTGTACGTTGTTGACATTGTAGGTGATCAGGCGGTCAAGGTATTTGTAGTAGGCTTCTGCCGTGAATTTGAACGGTCTGCGCCAGAGTTTGAAACGGTATTCAGTGCCGGCCACCACCTGGGCGGAGCGTTGCGACCGTATGTCTGAGTTGAGCGTACCGTCCGCATAGCGCATCTCTCGATAGAAGGCTGGTTGGTAGTAGAGTCCGGAGCGGAGACTGAACCGCCAGTCATGCCGCCATCTAGGTTTGTAAACAAAAGCCAGTCGCGGTGAAACGGTGAACTCCCGGGTGTTATAGGTCCAGAAATGATACCGAAGACCTCCTGTGAGGGAGAATCGGTTCAGACTGTCCCCATCAATGTTCCAGGTGTCTTGGATGTATCCTGTGAATCGCCAGGTATTCAGCAAATTGTGCGCTTTAAGGTAGTTGCTTTCGCCGAAATCAAGTATCCGCGCAGGATCGTCGGGAACGACAATCTCGCCCGGCATGGTGGGAATGTACGGCAGGGTGAACCCTGAGGAGTCAACCATCGTCCACTCTTTGATGTCATCCCTGATGTATTCGTTTTGTGCTTTCACCCCCCATTCCAATAGGTTGTGGTAGGGCAGTTTGTGGGTACCTTGCAGGTCTGCGGCAGACACCACCGATGCCAGATGATTGCGGGCATGTTCAAGGTAGCTTCCATAACCTAACTGGTCGCCGACTTCCGCACTTCCGTCGCCACCCATACGAATCTCGTTTAGCCAGTATTGCGCCAGAATGTCGTAAGTTTCACTTTCTTTGGCGTAATAAGAGGACAGAATCAGCCGGATGTCATTTTTTTCGTCAGGATGGTAACGTAAGGTGAGGCCTCCCAAATAGTTCTGGTAGCGGTCCACCTCCTGTCCTTCATAGAAGGCGCGCAGCATCTGGGCATCGCCAATGGTACCGTACTTGGTGCTTATGCTGTCGGGTTGGAAAAGATAGTAGTTGTAAGACACGTTACCCAGGAAACTTAACGACAGTTTGCGGGTGAGATCCCATTTCAACAAGAACTGCGTGTCGAAGAACCGGGGTTTGTAGTTTCCCGATGTTTCCATAGATTTCAACAGATATGCGTTGGATTTGAAGCGTACGCCGATGAGGAAGGAGAAGTTGTTGATTTTGCCTTCCGCGTGGGCGGTGGCGCCGAGGAGGCTGGCGGAGATGGAGCCGCCAAAACGGGTTGGCTCCTTGTAGGAGACATCCAGCACGGAGGACATCTTGTCGCCGTATTTCGCGTCAAAGCCGCCGGCGGAGAACATCACGTTGCCGGTGAGGTCGCTGTTGATGAAGCTGAGACCCTCCTGCTGGGCGTTGCGCACGAGGAACGGACGGTAAATTTGGATGCCGTTCACGAAAATCAGATTCTCATCGAAATTGCCGCCACGCACGTTGTATTGGGCACTGAGCTCGTTGTTGGAGGCGGTGCCGGGCAACATTTTGATAAGTGACTCCATGCCGCCGGTGGGCGAGGGGAGCTGGAAAGTCAGCTTCGGGTTCACCTGCACGTAGCCTAACGCGCTTTTTTCACTCTTGATTATCACCTCTTCCATGATATCCCCTGTGATGCGCAGGGTGACACTGACGGTTTCGGTCTCTTTGGGTTTCAGATGGAAGGAGAGCAGGGTGTCCTTGCAGCACAGGGATTGGAAATGTAGTTTGATGTCTCGGTTTGAAGGAACGGAGATGCTGAACTGACCGTGAACGTTGCTGATGGTCTGCTCATCGAAATCAGTGCCCCGGATGATGACGTTTTCTAACGGTTCGCCCGTGTCATCGTATATAGTCCCCTTTACCACAGCGTTTTGTGCGAAACAAGATGCTGCGCATAAAAAAGTTATGATAAAAAGGAATATGTTCCGTCTCAAAATTTCAAACATTTATACAATACGTATATATGTCCTTTTTATTGTGTCTTTACAAAAAAAAACTGCTGTATGGAAACAGCAGTCCTTTTTCGTTTATCAACAGGAAAGATTATAAGATACCTTTCTCGCTGGCTTCAATCAGACATTGATAGATGCCTTTTTTGTTGATGTTGCGCATACCGTGTGCGGAGACCTTGAGGTAAATCCACTCGTCCAGTTCGGGGACATAGAACTTTTTGGTATGCAGATTGGGGTTGAATTTCCGTTTCGTTTTGATGTTAGAGTGAGAAACATTGTTACCCACAATCGCTTTTTTCCCAGTAATTTCGCAAACTCTTGACATTGTTATCTTCTTTTAATTGTTA
>JAEEKL010000245.1 GCA_016282395.1 Bacteroidales bacterium | reverse complement strand
TCTTGAGATCTGCCAATGATTTTATTTTTTCCATACGATAAAATTTGGTAAGTTGTAGATTTTATTTACTTGTTTATACGTTTCTTACGATAAATTCAGGCTCTATTTTTTGCGCGGCAAAGGTATAAAAAAAAACGATACAAAAGGATTGAAAAAAAGGGGAGTTTTTTGCGAGTGAAATCGTCAGTTTTGGGGATAAGGAGAGGATGTGTGCGATTTCGATTTCGTCTCCATCCCATTAGTTCATAACAATGTTGTTGCAACATTCCTTCTTCGGCAAATCGTTTCCTTACCTAACAAATGATATATACATTTATACCAAAGTGCATTTTGTACTTATTTTTCAACCGTACGAGTCTATTTTTATGAATAAACCATTAATAATCAATCAAAAAAAAATATTAACGCAATTTTGTTAATAAATATACCTCCAGCCCGGGGGAAAAATCCAACACAATTATCTATTTTAGCAAACTGAAACAAAAAGGGTTTCTTTTGTTATAACATATTGTTTGTCAATAAAATAAGAAAAAACAAGATGTTAAAAAAAGCAAACGGGACAATTTTTGATTGAACAGAAGAAAATACGAAAAAACCAAAAACCGCCATAGATTATGAATAATGATTTATCGCTTTTCAATGAAGTCGACAATGAAGAAATCGAACAACAGGATGTCAACCAGCAGTTGCAGGAATCGATGAGCGAACTGATAGCCACCCGAAGTTCCACAATGCAGAAGTTCGCGCAGGATACGGAATCCGTACTGTCGGATGAAAAAGCAGAGGAGGCATCTCAAACGGAACATGTGTACAAGAAGGAGGAGATTTTCCAGGATGTTGTCCGCTACTTTGACGGCGATGAACTGGCGGCGGGCGTTTGGATTGACAAATATGCGTTGAAGAACGCAAGCGGCGAATTGGTGGAACACACACCGGAGGACATGCACCGGCGCATGGCACGGGAGTTCGCCCGCGTGGAACGGCGGTATCCCCACCCGATGAGCGAAGAGGAAATTTTCAGCTTGTTCGACCATTTCAAATACGTGATTCCGCAGGGAAGTCCCATGGCCGGCATCGGCAACAAGTATCAGGTGGTATCCCTTTCCAACTGCTTCGTTATCGGCAACAGCGGCAACGCTGACTCCTACGGCGGCATCATGAAGATGGACGAGGAACAGGTGCAGCTGATGAAACGTCGCGGCGGTGTGGGTCACGACATGTCCGACATCCGTCCTATGGGCAGCCACGTGCAGAACTGTGCACAGACCTCCACGGGCATCGTCCCCTTCATGGAAAGGTTCTCCAACTCCACCCGCGAGGTGGCTCAAGACGGGCGAAGAGGTGCCCTGATGCTCTCTATCTCTATTAAACATCCTGATGCAGAGCAGTTTATAGATGCAAAAATGACGCAAGGCAAAGTCACCGGAGCCAATGTCTCCGTCAGAGTGGATGATGAATTCATGCAAAGCGTCCAAAACCATAACCCTTATACCCAACAATATCCCATCAACAGCGACAATCCGAAAATGGTAAAAGAGATTGACGCCAAGAAATTATGGGACAAAATCATCCACAATGCGTGGAAATCCGCCGAACCCGGTGTCCTCTTCTGGGACAACATCCGCCGCGAGTCTATCCCAGACTGTTACAAGGACGAGGGATTTGAGACGGTTTCCACCAACCCTTGCGGCGAAATCCCGCTCTGTCCTTACGACAGCTGCCGTCTCATCTCCATGAACCTTTACAGCTATGTTGATAACCCGTTCACGGACACCGCCACGTTCAACATGCCGCGCTTCCGCCAGCATGTTCAATGCGCGCAACGGTTGATGGACGACATTATCGACCTTGAGCTTGAGAAAATCGATGCCATCCTCGCCAAAATCGAGAACGATCCTGAAAGCGAATCGGTGAAACGTGTGGAGAAAGAGCTTTGGATCAAAATCCGCAAGCAGTCGTTGAAAGGCCGCCGCACCGGTTTGGGCATCACCGCTGAAGGCGACATGCTTGCCGCACTCGGCTTGACCTACGGCACTGACGAAGCCAACGCCTTCTCCACGGAAGTACACAAACAGCTGGCTCTTGCCGCTTACCGCTCTTCCGTCACTATGGCCAAAGAGCGCGGTGCATTCCCCATTTACAGCTGCATCAAGGAAGGTCACAACCCCTTCATCCAACGCTTGCGCGACGCCGATCCCAAACTCTACGATGACATGATCCGCTATGGCCGCCGTAATATCGCCCTGCTCACCATTGCCCCGACAGGTAGTGTAAGTATCTGCACACAAACCACTTCCGGCATTGAACCCGCCTTCAATGTGGTTTATAAACGCCGCCGGAAAATCAACCCGAACGACATGGCCGCCAAGAAAACCGTGGTGAAAGACAGCGTGGGCGACATGTTCGAGGAATACATGGTCTTCCATCACAAATTCGTGGTGTGGGCCGAGACCAAAGGTTACACGCTGGAGCAGATGAAGCAGATGAGCGAGAAGGAGATATTCGCTCTTGTGGAACAGTCGCCTTACTACAAAGCCACCGCTGCCGACACGGACTACATCAAGAAGGTGGAACTGCAAGGTTCTGTTCAGAAGTGGGTCGATCACTCCATTTCCGTCACTGTCAACTTGCCGACAAACATCACCGAAGAGGTGGTCGGCGACCTTTACATGAAAGCGTGGGAGGTAGGTTGCAAAGGCCTAACCGTCTATCGTGAGGGCTCCCGCGATGGCGTGCTCAACTCTCTTGACCAATCCAAAAAGGAGGAGCAGAAAGAGAAACCCAAGAACTTCAAACGGCCTCGCGAACTTAACGCCGATGTCATCCATTTCAAGAACAACAACGAGGACTGGGTTGCCTACATCGGCCTTTATGATGGTAAACCCTACGAAATCTTCACAGGAAAGACTGGCGACGAAAGTTTCCTGCTGCCGAAATGGGTCGAACATGGAATTATCGTGAAAAACCGTCACGACGACGGCACCAAGTCCTACGACTTCGTCTATAAGGACAAGGCTGGCTACGAAGTGATTCTGCGCGGTTTGGACCGTTGCTTTGACCAAGAGTTCTGGAACTATGCCAAGATGACCTCTGCCTTGTTGCGCAACGGCATTCCTGTGAACCACATTGTGAACATCATCTCCGGTCTCAACTTCCGTCAGGAGAGCATCAACTCATGGAGAAATGGTGTCTGCCGCGCTCTGAAAAAATTCATTCAGGACGGCACCAAACAGAAAGGCGTGGAATGCCCTAACTGCCACCAGAAAGACACGATGGAATTCAAAGAGGGCTGTCTGACCTGCTCCAACTGCGGCTACGCGAAGTGTGGAAATTAACCCTGTAGAGACGCGCCATGGCACGTCTCTACAATCTCAATAACCTATAACCAATAACCAATAACCATTATATGAGCGATTCGCAACAGACTGTGTTCTTGTATGTTCCGTGCCAGATGGATTTGTTCCAGGCGGAGACGGTCACCAGTGTGATCACTGTTCTCAACCGTTTAAACCAGTTCTGCCACTATGATATGCAAAGCACCTGCTGTGGTCGCCGATTCTTCATGGAAGGAGAAATGCAGTATGCAAAAGATCTTGGTTATCAGGTTATTAAATCTTATACAGAATATTGCGAGCTGCATAAATCCAAGTTCCCAGTGGTGATTCCCGATGCTGCTTGCGCAGGGTTTATGCGCAAACATTTCGATTTGATTCTGAAAAACGCCACCCTCCCCAATGAACTGAACACGTTTGTCAGCAACACCCGGGAATTGTGCGACTATATTGTCAATGTGTTGCATATTGAATCCTTAAACAACAAATTCAACCACAGGGTATTCTATTTCAAGTCCTGTTCTGCCAAGCACCTTTATCCTAACAACAACGCTCCTGAAATTTTGCTCCGTAATACGAAAGGGCTGGATTTGATTGAAGACACTGAAACGAAAAACTGTTGTTGCGGTGCGAACGGACGTTTCGCTATGCTCAACCCCGAAGCTGCCGAAAAGATGACTGGCGAGATTGTGCTCCGGGCTTACAATCAAGGGGCGGAATACATCACCTCAACGGACATTCATTGCTTGCAACTCTTGGACGCGTACAAGATGCAACACAACGTGGATGTCGGAATCATACATATCGCTGACATACTCCGAGGCGAAGAGTAATTTTCAATGTGCAACGAATAAAACTAATCACCACTGCTCACCGCTCACTGCTCACTATTCACAAAAAAAATGTATCTTTGCCCTGCAATATTTTCGAAAGTAAAAAAGTAATCATTAAATAATTGAATATGAAAATATTAGTACTAAACTGCGGTAGTTCCTCCATCAAATACCAACTGTTGGAGATGGAACCGCAACCCGAACTTTTGGCGAAAGGTTTGGTTGAGCGTGTCGGTCTTGAAATGGGTGAGTTCACCCACAAGCCCGTTGGCAAGGAAAAATGCTATGTGCAAACCCCCATTCCGACCCATGAGGAAGGTATCAAACTCGTTCTCAATATGTTAACTGATCCTGAACACGGGGTCATCAAGTCGTTGGACGAAATCGGAGCGGTGGGTCACCGTGTGGCCCATGGTGGTGAGTTCTTCAAAGAAAGCGTGGTCATCGGCGACAGGGAGCGCGAGGAAATCGCGAAGCTCTGCGCTTTGGCTCCTCTGCACAACCCCGCCAGCCTCACCGGTATTGACGCAATGAAGAAACTGCTTCCCAACGTGAAGCATGTTGGCGTGTTCGATACCTCTTTCCACCAGACGATGCCACCCGAGGCTTTCCTGTATGCACTTCCGTTTGAATACTACAGCGAGAAGAAAATCCGCAGATACGGCTTCCACGGCACCAGCCACAAGTATGTGGGTCCGAAAGCTGCCGAAATTGCCGGTATTCCTTACGAGAAAGCGAAAATCGTGAGCTGCCACCTTGGCAACGGCGCGTCCATCTGCGCTATCAAAAACGGCAAATCCATTGACACATCCATGGGTTTCACCCCAGTGGAAGGTCTGGTGATGGGTACTCGTGTTGGTGACATTGACGCAGGCGCAATGCTCTACATCATGGACACGGAAGGGTTTAATACAAAGGAGATGAACACCCTCATCAACAAGAAGAGCGGTCTGTTGGGCATTTCCGGCAAGAGCGTTGATATGCGCGACATCCGTGCTGGCCGTGATGCGGGCGACGAACGCAGCACCGACGCCTTCAACATGTTCGCCTACCGCGTGCGCAAATACATCGGCGCCTATGCAGCAGCCATGGGTGGCGTTGATGTAATCCTCTTCACGGGCGGTATCGGCGAAAATGCCTGGTTCCAGCGCGAGAAGATTTGCGAGAATCTGGAATGGATTGGCGCCAAACTGGATCCCGAAGCCAACCAGAAATACTGCGGCGAGGATGGCATCATCTCCACGCCCGACTCCACCACGAAACTGGTTGTCGTCACTACCAACGAGGAATTAGTGATTGCGACAGATACTTACAATCTGCTGTAAAACAAGCGTTTATAGCATATACAACAAACGGACGATTCCGAAAGGAGTTGTCCGTTTGTTTGTTTCAAGTTTCAGGTTCAAAGTTTATAATAATCAATAGCTTTCCTTGAGCAGCCCCGTTAGGGGCAAGAGCTTGGTAGAGTTTCAAATCCCAAGTCTTAAGTCCCACATCAAACGTCAAAAGTCCCACGTCAAACGTCCTCATTATCAATAAGTAGAAGAACAAACGAAATTAAAACAGAAAAAGTACGAAAAAATAGTGTATTTTTGCACGCTTAAAAAAAGTTAAAAAGATGAGCGAGCATACGTCTTCGGCAATAGTTCCACGCAGCAAGAAATTGCGCGCCCGGTATCGCGTGGCGGTAATCGGCAGCGGCAGCTGGGCGACGGCTATTGTCAAGATTATCTCGGTGAACTTGGAACACATCCACTGGTGGGTGCGCAAGGAGGAAGTCGCAGAAAGCATCGTCAAATACGGTCACAATCCCAAATATCTCAGCTCCGTCTTCATAAACCCTGAAGATGTGAAAGTTAGCACAGATATCAAAAGCACGGTTTCGCGGGCTGACTATGTGATTATCGTCACCCCGTCAGCCTATTTGCACAAGACCTTGGAGCCGCTGAAACGCTCACAGCTGTCGAAAAAGAAGATCATTCTCGCCGTCAAGGGTATTGTACCCGAAACCATGCAGCTCATCAGCGACTACATGCAGTCGCAGTTCAAAGTGCCGATAGAGCAGCTCTGCATCATCAGCGGACCGTCTCACGCGGAGGAGATTGCGCAGGAGAAGTTCACCTTCCTGACCGCCGCTTCCACGAACACGGAGCTGGCGGAAACAGTCGCCAAATTCTTCACCACCCGCTACTGCCGCACCTCCGTCTCAAACGACGTAATGGGCGCGGAACTCTCCATCGTCCTCAAAAACATCTACGCCCTCGGCGCGGGCATCTACAGCGGTCTCGGCTACGGAGACAACTTCATCGCTGCCTACGTGGCCAACTGTCTGAAAGAGATGAAATACTTTGTGTCTCAGGTCTATCCGAACGACAACCGCCATATTTCCGACTCCGTCTATCTCGGCGACCTCCTCGTCACCGCTTACTCCACCTTCAGCCGCAACCGTCTGTTCGGTATCATGATTGGGCACGGGCTGTCCGTGCGCGTGTCATTGCTGGAATTGCGCATGGTGTCGGAAGGATACACTGCCTGCCGCTGTGTCCATGAAATCAACAAGAAAATCGGTGCAGACATCCCGATTGTGGAAACTATTTACGGCATTCTGTACGAAAACAACAATGTTTCGTCTGAAATGAAGCGTATAGCCGAACATTTTGTCTAATGATCCGTTTTCTGAAACATTCCGAAATAGAGCCTGAAAAATGGAATCAGGCTGTTCGCAACAGTTTGTCCCCTATTGTATTGGCTGAATACGAACTGTTAAATCTGCTCACTGACGGCGACACTTGGCACGCACTGGTTGAGAACGATTACGAAACTGTAATGCCGCTTCCGACCCGAAAAAAAGGAGTGTTAAAATATGTTTACACGCCCTTCTTCCTGCCACAGATGGGCATCTTCTCGGAACATGAAATCACACCTCAAAAAACGACAGATTTCCTGCATGAGATTTCTAAACATTACGTTTTGGCCGATGTGCTGATGAATGAAAAAACAGAATCAGGACATGGGAATCACGAGTTCGTTTCACATTCGCTTTCGTTGCATATTGCTTATAATGAGCTTTATGGCCAGTTCCATGAGAACACGAGGCGGAACATTAAGGCGGCACAGAAACAGCAAAGCCGGGTTACGGTGCAGGAGGAGAAAATAGCGGACATTATCGCTCTTTTCCGAACAAACAAGGGTTCGGAAGAAGCGGTACATTTTCGGGAAAACGATTACACAAGATTACAACGCATAGCTGATTATTTGCTGGAACACAATCTCTTAGATATCTATGGCGTGCGGACAAGTGATGGTAAATTGGCGGCAGGCGCTCTGTTCGTGAAAGACGGCAACCGCCGGTGGTTCTGGTTCTCCGGTCGCGACAACCAACTTTCGGAAAGCAAACCCATGTTCCTGCTCCTTGACACCTACATCCGCGACCACGCTGAATCGGACCTTTATCTCGACTTCAACGGTTCTTCAAATCCGAATGTGGCAAGGTTGTACCAAGGATTCGGCAGCAAACGCTACACTATCCCGTTTGTGCGACAGTTCGGGAATCGTTTGTGGAAAATGGTGTTGGCGCCGTTTGTGGATGGTATCTGAATTAGAGTAAAATTGCAAAAGGCACTCCCAGACCTACAGTCTGGAGGGCAACGAGGTTATTGCTGCATTGGCGGGATGTCCGCGTGTGTTCTCCGAGCAGACCGGCGGACGCATCGACATTGTGGAGGAACCGCTGCAACTGCAGGTGCAGCCTTACAAGGATGGTTTCTCCATACGCTCGAACATTGACACGAACAATATTCACTACGACTACTGCGTCACGGAACAAGGCGACAAGCAAATCACGGTGACACACGTCAGCGGCGACCAACTGAAGATTTTGAAACTCCTGCGCAACATCTCCGTTTTCCCCGCTGAAAGCAAAAGCAGGCTCACTGCCATGCTGCAGGATCTGAGCAGTGACTTCACGGTGATGAGTCCGCTGATGAAGAACGCCACCGACCTCAAGCGTGTGGAAGCCTCACCACTGATTGCCGTCCAGATTGCCCCCGATGAGGATCAGGAGTTCAGCATCCACTTGGCAGTGAAACCTTTCGGCGACAATCCTCCCTACCAAAAGCCCGGGAAAGGCATGGAGATTGTGAGTACCACAATTGACGGCGAGCGTGTGCAGACGGAGCGTGACATGGCCGCCGAAAGCCGTAACGAGACAACCGTGACGGCTATCTTGAGCAGACTCGACGGCGACCAGATTGACGACAACCACTGGCTGCTGCGCCGCATACTCTCCCCCTTCCTGCTGCGCCGCACCAAAGAGGACGTGTTGAATGAGCTGCCTGAAAAGACAGATATTACGCTGCGGGTGGAACTCAGCGAAGAGGAAAAAGCCCTCTACGACAACTTGCGGCAACAGGCCATCGCCAACTTAGAGGAAGGTTCTAACAATACGTTGCAGGCTTTGGCCGAAATCACCCGTCTGCGGCAGGCCGCCTGTCATCCGCGACTCGTCAACGCCAAACTGGACATCCCGTCAAGCAAGACACAGGCTTTTCTCGAACTTGTCGCCAACCTTCGGGAGTCAGGGCACAGAGCGTTGGTGTTTAGCCAGTTCACAAGCCATCTGGCACTCGTGCGCGAGGAGTTGGACAAAACGGGAATCCCCTACCTTTACCTTGACGGAAGCACGACAGCGCAAGTGCGCAGCAAGTTGGTGAAGCAGTTCCAGACAGGCGACGAACCGCTGTTCCTCATCAGCCTCAAGGCCGGCGGTCTGGGGCTCAACCTCACCGCCGCCGACTACGTCATCCACCTCGACCCCTGGTGGAACCCTGCCATCGAAGACCAGGCCAGCGACCGGGCCCACCGCATCGGGCAGCAGCGACCCGTCACCGTTTACCGCCTCATCGCCGCCGGAACCATTGAGGAGAAGATTCTGCGTCTGCACCAGAACAAACGATCCATGGCCGATGCCCTGCTTCAGGATGCCGATCTGTTCAACCAGATTTCCGCCGATGATGTGATACGACTTCTGCGAGAGACCGTGGACAACTTGTAATTAGTAGTTAGTAATTAGTAGTTAGTAATTAGGGATACGAAAACGGAGGCCGACAATGGGGAACATTACCGGAGGCCGCAGAATAAACCATCAGAGCGGGCCACAACCCGCTCTTAAATAGTCATAACATTCTTGTCTCTTTGGTCTTATGCTTGATAAGCTATGAGCATCGCTATTTACATAAACGTCTTTTGCATTTTTTAGCATATAATCTAGTTTTTCTTTTATCGCTTTATTTCACTTAAAAGTTCAGTGGTTAAATTCTAAAGCGATTCAATATTTATTTGCAAGTTCTACTATAGGCTCAATTTCTAAATGTTCTCATAATTCTTTGATATTGTATGGATGCCCAATCAGATTTATTTTATCATGATATCTTTCTATCGCATTGAGTAGTCATTTTGTGGCAGTTTCTGGAGCTGAAAGATATCAATTTCGATGAACGGATAAAACAATAAAATTTCATTCAATATTTTGGTTGGTCAAACAAACATCTCATTCTTCATTAATAACATCTCCCTCTACTCAGAACGTTACTTTTACATCATTGTGAACGTTCTCTCGGTGATTTAATGCATATCTTCCACCTCCACAGGGAATTATCCCATAGCGTTCCTTTAATATATTAGTTACATGGTCGCTATGGTCAGTGATGGCAATCTCTTCCATTCAGAGTTTTCAAGCATATTGCACAATTTCTTCGACTGTAGCACATCCATCAGAAAATACACTATGGATATGAAAGTCAGAATTCTGGTCGTTTATGATGTTTGTCATCCGAGACTAGATATGGATAAAATTTTTATTATTTGGATTTTGTTTATTGATGGATATTTTTCAAGTCAAAAAAACTTGCATTAAAAAAAAAAATGATTATACTGATTGCAACAAAGTAATTCCCTATGTGCGGGGTTCCGGAGGTTCCTCATAAAGTGTGCATAGGGTTTTTGTTTACTCAAAAAGTTTTTTCTCTATCAAAATTTTATTTTCAATTATATTATAATACATTTTATCTCAATACTCGTATTTTTGATATATCGCAAAACATAATGCATCTGCAATTTGTAATCATTTTTCTTGTGGACTTTTAATTGTAAATTCAATATTTGGCTGATCCTTATGTCTATTTTTTAGATATTCTATAAAATTTTCATTCAGAGTTTTACTTGTCTCTCTACGAGAGGCTACAAAAATAAATTTTTCTTTATCTGAAAATAGATTATATGTGATAAGATTATCGATTAACACATTAACAACTCGGTTATATAGCATATGTTTCTGATCTTGAAAATTTGTGTAAACTTTTTGTTTGTCTAAAATTAATGTCATGATTTTTATATCCTTTTTTATTGTAGAAAATAACAACTTGGAAATGTTTTCGTGCGATTCTTTATAAGCATGAAAAACTCATGATTTAATTTTTATATTTCTACCTTTCAACCACTGAAAAAATTTTTTAATAATGATGTTGGGTGTTTTTTCATCCTTTGTAATCAAAAAAGTTATTACAAAAAATCTACTTGTACGACTTTTAGTCATATCAAATCCTAAATCTCCGCTTTCATCCATATAAATATATGCCATATTCTCGTATTCATGAAATAATTATGGCAATATTATACTATTTATAGCGAATATTTCAAGATTATTTTTGACAAAATTCTGTAATAGAATAATCGAATGGTGTTTTTTTTGGTCATGCTTTCAAAAATATTGCAAAATTGAAAAACTGATTAAAATCTTTACATTAAAATGGTAAAATTTACTTTTTTGTGACCATTATGTGAAATATGGTTAATAACACAAATACATATATCTCGTGGCAACAACCAGAAAATTTCATTTTTCATGAAAACTGGTTTATATGACTTTCTCATAAATTATGAAATGATGGTAAAGTGTTAGATGCTTTCGATACATCCACTATATCGTGAAAAATTCTTTCCTCAATACAACAAAAAAGTAAACAACCAATTACTATGCTCAATCTTGTTCCATGAGTTCCACTAGATGAAAATGGAAAACTTAGATATCCATCCGCTACAGAAAAGACTTTGTGATATCGCATACTAAATGATAAAATTTTAACATACAAACCGAAAAAATGTTTTCTTTTCTGAAAATATGTTCAGGATTTATTTATAAAGGACTCTGATGTTATTCAAAAAGATGATTGTTATAAATTAGGTGAGACAGCTTTAATTTTTAAGTCACATCCATCGTATATTTCCACTTATAGAAAATCGGAAATTCCATCTTATGAACAAGATATTTTATCTAATTTAGCATAAAGATAGAAATCAAATAAATTACATAATCTTTCTCATAAACACACTCTCAATACGTCATAAATCATCAGCTTTTTCATCACATTTTTCAAATCAATATTTTTCATACAATCATTTATGGTCTGATACTATATATAATTTTTTGAAATTCAAAGTTTTTGCATATTTTTCGATTGAATTTATCATTTTTTCACTGACTCTTTTTCAACGGTAATTCTCATCTACGAATATGAATCATACAAAAGGGGAGTAATCACAGTCAGGGATTCAGTCTTCTTTGGTGAATGTGCAGAATCAGATTATTTTATTATTTTCAGTGGCTATGAAAACTCTTTCCCAATCTGAAAAATCGTTTCACTGCATTTTTTGGGCTAAAATTGGTCAGGCTTCTCGGTCGCAGGAATTAGCGTAATTTATTAGTGAATCTCGAGAATTATCTTTTGGAGTAATGGGTAAAATCATCATATGAATAGCTTTTATATAAATCTATCACATCTTCTCTAGTTTTTGGAATTCAATAGATATATTCATTTAAGAAAAACCTTTCTTTAAAATATTCACCTTTTTCAACCATATCTATTATATATTTTTTTCATCATTCAAAGAATTTTTGATTCAGTGTAGAATAGTCATAATCTCAGATGATAACTATACAATTATCTTCATATTCATAAAAACATGGATCTAAGTAATAATATTCTCATTTTTGCCATCTTTGAATATAGGCAGAGAAAAAGCAAATCATTCGGAAGAAAAAGTATAATTCCCAATATCATGTTCAATCAGTTTTTTTTCAAATATATACTAGATATTTGTCATCCTCGAATTTGAAAGACTTCTTTGATATCTTGTTGGTCAGATTTTTAATATTTTTTTCTGCTTTAAATCATGCTTGTATAACTTCGTAATTATTAGTATCATCGACTACTATAATATTGTCTGGAGTGTAATATTTTTCGTGATAATCTTTTACGTTTTCTCGTGAAACTTCTTCATATTGATTCATAGAAAAATCTGAGTCTAAATATTTTTTTACTACATATTCATAAATTCTTTGTCCATAACTTAAATCCTCTAACTCTTGTTGGATTATTCATTTTTCGTATAAGAATGATTTTTCTGTGATGGGAGAAGTTAGGCTTTTTAAGGCCTCTTTATAGTCTACTCGATTATCAAATTCAAAATAAGTGTAATTAATGCATGTTACAGCATCTAATCAGTAGGATAATTCAAAATATTTACCCAAATTCTTAGCAGGATGTCATGCACAGTGTTCCACCAAATGTGGAATCATCTTTGAATTATTTACTAATGGAGTTTTTATATAGATACGCATCTATTATGGTTTATTCAACACCATAAAATTTTAAAATTTCATCTACTTTTTTTGCATCTCATCATACTTCTTTTAGTAGGATTACTCTATAGTTAATTCAATATTTTTTACAATTTTGAATAACATCTTTTGCAACTTTTTTGGCTTGCTGTATTTCGTAATCTTTTACTATATTTGGATTATTTTTAAAATTTGTATAAAATTTGTGTATTTCTTTTAATCAAAGAGAATCTAATTTCATAGCTTCCTGTTGAGCATCAGCAGACCTTTGTTGAGCATCAGCAGACCTTTGTTGAGCATCAGCAGACCTTTGTTGAGCATCAGCAGACCTTTGTTGAGCATCAGCAGACCTTTGTTGCATATATGATATAAATTCATTTTTGTATTTTGTTTGACAATTCTCTATAGAATCCATTGCTTTTTCAAATTCAAGCATTCTATTATCATCTCAATCATCTCATGTATAAAAATCTTGGCTAAAATTGTATCATATGGCACAGTAAATGAATAATAATTGATTCTCTTTACTAATTCATCGATCAGATTCTATTTCTTTTATTACAAAATTTAGAGTATAATTTTTTGCATCATTATCTTTCATTACAGTATTATTAGCCAAGAAATCATCGAGTTTATTCTGGTAAATTGTAGGTAATTTTATGTTGGATATAGAAGATGAGGAATTCTGGGCGTTAACTCAACCGATGGTGGTTAACGTCGCGGACACAAAGAAAGACAGGATGAGAAACAGGCCGGAGATGTGCTTTTTTCAGGTCATAGCTGGTGTTTTTATTTCTCTTGTCCGGGAGTCGCTTCGATGTTTCCGAGAGTTAGGATGTATGTCTTTTGCGGGATGGCGTTCATTGTTGTGCCTGTCATCGGGCGGCAGCCTCGCCGACTTGCCAGGGTATCCCTACCCTGCGTATTACGGCCCGCTTTCCATTCCCCGCCCTCGCACCGTCGCGCCCCGACGTTTCCTCTCCCGCGCCGCCGGGCTGTGAACGCAGACAAACGCTACCCCCGGACGCGGTCTCTTCCGCACTTCTGCTCCTCAAGGAACTCTGTTAATCAATTCGTTTTATTCAATCTTTATTACGCCAAACCATACAACGGCTTGGTGCGGCAAAGATACAAAAATATATTATCACACGCATGAAAAATGTTTTTTCGTTGTAGAGACGTTGCGCGCAACGTCTCCACAGGGTTGAAGGTATCAACGGAACATGAAAAAAAGGGGATCGTTGGAGATTCCGCCTACTCCTGTCGTCGCGGCGGAATGGTGGGTGGCGCGCACCATTCCGTTTGGCCGCCACTCCACAGCGAAAACACCTCATAATTCCGAACCCCATGCATTAGCGAAACCGCCACATATTATCTGGCCAAACGGAATCTCCTCATCGCCAGTTACTAAATCCCCTAAATCAACCCCTTAAACTTCAACCACAAGGGGAAAAACTGGTCATATACAGAATAAACACCCTTGTCAACGGTGACGAAATCCTTCTCCAACAACCCTTTCAGCGCGGAGTTGACACTGCTCGCCGAGCTGAGCTTGTGGCGTTTGAGGAACTGTCCGCCGTTTATCTCATGGGCTTTCCCTTCTTTCGCGATAGCCAGAAACAATAGACGCTGCTTCTCCGGCATCTGGTAGAAGAGCGATTCGTAGGTGTCGGAGGACATGCGGATGAGGAAGTCAATGGCCTCGTCAACCATCGGCGGTGTGCAGATGGTGCCTTTCTCCGTTCTGGAGAACAGGACGTTCAGGATACGGTGCATATAGCTGGTGACGGCCTCAAAACGCTCGTAAAGAAGATTGATTACTTCTCTTTCAATGTATTTGTTGGCCTGATAGAACTTTTCCATGCAAAAATCGGCATACACATCCAAGTCCAAAGGCTGGAGGTTGATGATGGTAACTGCCTGATAGAAAGGTCGGGAGGGAGAGGTAAAGATCCCATTCATCAGATGACGCTGGGAACCGGAAAAAATGAAATGGGCGTTCGTGCATCGCTGAACGTAGGTGCGAAGTGTAGCCTCCACACTGTCATCCTCGTAACGCGTAATTTGCTGAAACTCATCAACGGCCACCAAACAAGGCTTGTCGGCTCTGTTGAGGTAGGTGAATATCTCATCCAGCGTAACAGCAGGATTGTTGACCGCACCGAGTCCCACACTCCAAACGGGCATCCCACTCATATCAAACGAGATTTCCGGTCGCAAAGAGGAAACGGCATTGATAAACTTCTCCCACGCCCTTTTACCCTTGGGTCTCAACTCGTCCACCACCGCTTTCCCAAGCATGTTGACAAACTCAGCCAGGTTTTTGGTGGCGTAGATGTCCACCACAAAGCAATGGTAATTCCGACGGATTTTTTCGTCATCAAAAACATGCCAAATCAAGTCGGTTTTTCCGATTCGCCTGGGAGAAATCAGCGCAATATTGTTCTCGTTCAGGAGAAGGCTTTTTATGGCAGCAGTCTCTTGAATACGGTCGCAGAAATACTCTGCTCCCGCATAACCATTTGTAACAAAGGGATTTATCATATCATATTAGTATATTACAAACAAACAGGCATTCCTATAAAATGATTATCATTTAATAATTATCATAAAATAGTAATACATCGCAAAAATACACAAATATTTGAAATAACAGAATCGAATGCGATTTTTCTACCTATGCGCGTTTTGTTGTCCCGTTGTAGAGACGTAGCGCGCTACGTCTCTACGGGAGGCGATTTCATTTTTTTGTATATGTCCGAAATTTGTGTACTTTTGCGCTGTGAAATTAATGTCTGCGGATGTAGTGTAGTGGCAGCACGCAAGACTTCAGATCTTGATTCGGCGTACCTCCAGTGCGCAGGCGCGGGTTCGATTCCCGTCATCCGCTCCTCACACGGGCATAGTGTAACGGTAGCACACAGGTTTTCGGGGCCTGAATGCCGGATTCCAACCCGGCAGCGGTGGTTCGACTCCGCCTGCCCGTGCAAAATAGAGACGTAGCGCGTTACGTCTCTACCGTTACGGGTATAGTGTAATGGCAGCACACAGGTCTCCGGGGCCTGATCGCCGGTTTCCAACCCGGCAGTGGTGGTTCGATTCCGCCTGCCCGTGCCAACGAACGACTATATATTAATATTAATGTGATGAGCCAAAACAAACCCAGACGACAAGACTTCTTCGCCAAGGATTGGGAAGAACCCCTCTACGAGGATTTGGAGCAGCTGTTCTCGTACAGCAACATGCAGAAGGTGCTCACCCACAGCTCGTTCTATCCTGACGGGAACAACGGCAACAGCCGTTACGTGTTCGCGGGCATGTTCGTTTTCAAAGGCATGGTGGCGCAAATCCTGTTCCGCTACTATCCGGAAGACGGCACCCGCATGCAGCATGTACTGGGCAACCTGTTCCGGCAGGAGCGGTTAGTGCGGCTGTTCGACGACTGGCGGCTGCAGCAACAGGTGCGGGCGGGCGGCAACTTCGACATCGCCGCGCACAAGCACATCTTTGTCTATGCCGTTTTCGGCTACGTATCCACATTGGATGAGATAATCCGCAACTGGTTCATCACCAAATATATCCTCAACGAGGAGAGTGACCATCTGTTCACCCACAAGCTCCGCAACCGCGACCTCCTCGCGCAGGCCGACGCCCTGGTGAAGCGGACCAACGGGCAACGGCTCACCCTCGTGATGGAGATGACCGACGATGGGCTGCACCGCGCCAAGGCCGTCTCCACCGACGGCACAGTGCTTTGCGAGGCCACCAGCAAGAGTTGGCGCTATGCGCGCACCAAGGCCACCAAATTGGCATTGAACATGCTGGCCACGCCTTTCCGCCAAGAGCTGCTCTCCAACCCCGACTACCAGGAGCGAGTGCGTACCCGCGAGGAAGAGAAGGTCGCCCAGCGCAAAGCCGAAATCGAGAAACGCATTGCGGAAAAAGAGGAGGTGCGCAAGAAAAAGGAGGAGGAACGCCGCGAACAAGCCCGTCTGCGTGACACACGCCGTCGCAAAATCCAAGCCGAGGCTAAGAAGCGCAGGGCCGAGAACGCCGCCCGCGCCGCAGCAAAGGCCGCCAAGGAGGCCCGCCCGATGAGTGCCAAGAAACGCAGACACCTCGAAGACAAAAAGAAATAGGAACGTCCGTAACAACCGCCCGAACGCATCATACAATTGAATTTCAACGGAACGCTCACGATTATCTACGTGAGCGTTTCTGCTTTCTTTTCGTAGTACATCAGAAATTGTCGAGATTTCGGATACTCAAAGAAAAGCGAAAACGCTTTATGTCAACATGTTATAATTTCAATTTTCTTTTTGGTGTTCTTTGGGGTTTGGTGAAAATACGTTTTTTATCCTATATCAAATTAGTTGGCAGCTAACGCCAGTTGTCTCCGTTTCAGGGCGAGGGCGATGTTCATCTTGGCCATGTCGTTCAAGCCGGCAAAAGTCGTTCTGTCTTTCAGTTCAGAAAGGGACATGATGAGCAACAGTTTGGCGATGCATTCGTCGGCGAAGGCGTTTGCCACTACGTCCACGCCGCTGAAATCGAGCACCACCTTGCTGTCCCGTTCCATCACAGACAGCAAATCTTCTCTCACCTTGGCCCCCAAAACCCGGGTGCCAAGCTGATTACCATAATCTTTGAATGTAAATGTCGTCATCTTTCTATCATTTTACCATAAGTTGTCCAAATCGTCGTCTTCTAAAAAGGCCTCATTAAAATCTGCGGCACAGTCCGTGCGGTTGTCAACCACATCATTGGCATTTATCTCCCGATTTGCATTCACTGCCAAGTAAACAACCGTTCCTTCCGTCTTCTCAATCTCGCAAACCGTGCTTTGCATGCCATCATAAACCAATTTGTGCAGACCAGATGCAATAACCAAAGTCCCGCCGGCAAAAGTAATCAAATTTTTCGTTGAATACAATCCGAATCCCATGCCTTTTCCGTCTGTCACCTTGTCAAGAATTACATGCTGTAATGCTTCTGCCTCGGTTAAACCTTTATATAAGTCGTTTTCAGTCAATGATCTGTGTATGCCCATCCCATCATCAGCCACCAAAACTTGTATCTGTTGTTTCTCTGCCGCATACCGAGACACCAGAACACCCGACTTCTTACCCGAATGAGTCAACACATTGTCCAGCACCTCATACAGACAGTAGTTGAAGGACTGCACGACAGACAGTTCTATGTCGTGAATTTTCAGAAGATTTGACACAATAGCATTGCATTCGTCATTGATGCTTTCCGAATCAAATGTGAAAATATCTGGTGTCGGAAACCCTGCAAAGTACATTCCTATGAGTTTGTTGATATTCATTGTTTTGTTAACTTGTTTGTTAGAAAAACGCTTTATGTCAACATGTTATAATTTCAATTTTCTTTTTGGGGTTCTTTGCGGTTTGGTGAAAAAATGGGGTTGATAGATATATCATTGCTGACCTACGGACAACAATGATTCAATTTCAGTTTTCAAAACGGGTAAATTATTGACGATGATGTTCCAAACTTCAATGTTATCAATATCGTCATAGCCGTGGATCAGGCGGTTCCGGGTGCCGACAATCCTTCTCGCGAACGAGATGCTCAAATCGGGATCCAATTTCAACGCCTTGTTCATGGCCTCTCCAATAGTGGCAATATTGCGTTCTACGGCATCTTGCAACATGGGATTGCCCTCATACGTAGCAAAAAACTTTTCTGCACCAATGTAACTGTCAATGTTATTGATGCATTCTTGGATGTCATATAGATATTTCAGTATCTCTCTATCCATATATTTTGTATTTGGTTTCATTCAGTTCTTGGATAAAGTAGGGATTTTTCAGACTCTCTTCGTTAATCAGGTCAATGTCTCTGTGCAGACTGTCCTCCAACGCGAAACGCAAATCCCAAATGTTGTCACCGAAGGCAACAGGATCGTCAAACGGCTCGTAACGGACAAGGAAATCCACATCACTATTGTCGTTAAATCGCTGGGTGAGCACAGATCCAAACAGGTACGCATCCTTAACCTTGTGGTCTTTCAGAATCTGAATCACAGTGGGCATGTATGGCAAAAACGCTTCGTTTATCATCTTTCTGTTTTAATCTGCAAAAATACATTTTTCTTTACACAACACGTAGAGACGCAAAATGTTAGATTGTTTGTTTTTTCTTTTTGGTGTTCTTTGGGGTTTGGTGAAAAATTCGGATTGATATTTCGGGGGCGAAGATACGAAAATCATTCGGTTTTGTCCGTGGGAATACGAAATTATGGAGATGTGTTCGTTTTTAGAGGCGCATAATAGAAAAGGCGCCGCAACCGCGACGCCTTTTCTGGTCAATGTAGAGACGTGCCATGGCGCGTCTCTACAGTATACGTATCAAATTATTTGATGTTCGGTTCTTCCAGTCCGAGGTGCTGTTTCTTATCGACGGCCTTCAGGATGATGCCGAGAATGAGGGCGGCGACACCCAAGCAAGCCAGCATCACCAACGGCCAGGTGTAGTTGTACGAAACGGCGGCCGTTTCAGCATCGATCAAACCTTCGTTCATCTGCGAGATGACATCTTGGTTCGTCTTGTCCAAAACCTTACCGATGAGCAGCGGGAAGAGCCACAAACCGATGTTCTGGATCCAGAAGATGAGGGCGTAGGCGGAACCGATAATCTTCTCATCGACCAATTTCGGGACGCTCGGCCACAATGCGGCGGGCACCAAGGAGAAGGAGGCACCAAGCACGAGGATGGTCAGGTAAGCCACGATAACACCGCCGGCGGCGTTGCCCTTGAACTGC
>JAEEKL010000029.1 GCA_016282395.1 Bacteroidales bacterium | reverse complement strand
GACGAGAACCTCCACAGTCAGGAGCCGGAGGAGTTCGCCGACGATCCGGAACTCTCGCAGATCCGGTTCACGCAGCAGGAACTGCTGGAGGCCATCGGGAAGCTGCCCGTCAAACAGCGCACCGTCTTCAACCTCTACGCGGTGGAGCACTACTCCCACGCGAAAATCGCCGAGACGCTCGGCATCACCACCGCCAACTCCAAGGTGCTGCTCTCCCGCGCGCGGGCGGAGCTGCAGCAGCGGCTGAAAGTGGTGGCGAGGAGGAAGGATCAAATGTTGAATGCTGAATGTTGAATGCTGAATTATTAATTAACATGGATATGGAAAAGATTATCAGAATTGCAATTATTACTGCATTGGCAGTATTAGCTACGGCCTGTAGCAAACCCGAAAAGAAAGAACTCGCCGGCACATGGCAGTGGTACTGCACATCAGGCGGTATCGCGGGCGTCTTTTACACTCCTGAGAGCGAAGGCTTCGAAACCGAACTCGTATTCAAGGGCGGTCACTTCACCTTCTACAAAGACGGGAAAAAGATTACATCTGGCACATATCGAATTGATTACAAAATGGACCATAGCCTCTATACTAACAAAGGTGACACCGACGAACCTTTCTACTCCTGGTTCAACCTGAATATTCCGGAGGCGCAGTGCAAAAAGATTGCGGAAGCCACCAACGGCAAAGTAGCCCCTCTCTCGAAAAGTCTCGCCGTCATCAGCTACGATGACCGATACGATGCGCAAGTACTTTCTATGAGCGACAACTGCTATGACGGATTTTCCTACACATTTGTAAAAAAGCAATAACATGAAAAAGATTATTTTTATCATGACTTTGGCCCTCATGCTGGCCGCCTGCGATCCCGGGTTCAACGAAGACATGGTCATCCGCAATGCATCGTCACACACCGTGACGGTCGTTCCAGCCCCTTACAGTTATTACAACAGCATGTTGGACTCTACCCTCACCTTGACACACGAGACCTACACCATCGCCCCAAACAATGAGGTGGTCATCAAAGTCGGCGGCGGTATCGGAGCTGCCAGTTTTGAATTAGGCGTCAGCGAATTCATGGATTACTACAGCGACAGCGTCACGTTCCGCTTTGTCGGGGAAACCGATCCGCAAATCGTCTATTACAGAAGCGACACCACGGGCATCAGTCCGTTCAATTTCAACTCCATGAATTATCAATACGAGGAAGACGTCAATAACGGCCTCATATTCCACGGTCACCGTTCCTACGGCAAGCTCACGTTCATCATCACCGATGAGCACTATGAGGAGGCAACCTTGTATTGATTCTGCCCGCACTGCCGGTGCGGGCGACCCCAACACCCCTTCTATTTTAGAAGGGGTGCCCGCAGGGCGGGGTAGTAATATTAAACATCAGAATTCCTTGTAAACCAGGTTTATGCACAAAAAGCATATAATCAACTGAATAAAACAACAGAAATATGAAAAACATCATCAAAATTTCTATCATTGCCACGTTGGCAGTATTTGCCACGGCTTGCAACAAACCCGAAAAACAAGCGCTCACCGGCACGTGGCAGTGGACCCGCACCTCCGGCGGCATTGCAGGCGTCAACTACACCCCTGAAAGCGAAGGCTTCAATGCCGAAATTGTATTCAAGGGCAGTCACTTCACCTTCTACAAAGACGGGGAAAAGGTCATCTCGGGTACGTATCACATTTATAATGACGTAGATGAAACCATGTACACCAATAAAGGTGGCAAAGACGAGCCCTTCTACTCCTGGTTCCACATACAGTTTAACCTTAACAATGCGCAGTGTAAGAAAATTTCGGAAGCCACCAATGGAAAAATCGCGCTGCTATGTGGGTACAAATGTTTAGGTACACTCGGCTACAGCGAAGCACAAGGACAAGTGTTCACGGTAAGCGATAACATGGCCGATGGATTCATCTATTCATTTGTAAAAAAGCCATAATTTTTATCACCATACGGTCACGGTATAGGTGTTTGTTACGATGCCTTGTATTAAAGATGAGACGATGGAGACGTGAAATTTCGCAGGTCGGTAGGTCTGCAGGGCTCGGTAGAATGGACGGAGAAACGGTGGGTTCGCACGCCGTCAGGTGTGCGGGCAATAGACAAGAATAAGAGTAATACCAAGATATAACGTTATGAAACACACAATGAAGTTCGCAGCAGTTATTCTGCTGACATTGCTGGCCACGGCCTGCGACAAACCCGAAAAACAAGCGCTCACCGGCACGTGGCAGTGGACCCGCACCTCCGGCGGCATTGCAGGCGTCAACTACACCCCTGAAAGTGAAGGCTTTGAGGCCGAAATCGTATTCAAAGGCGGAAAGTTCACTTTCTACAAGGATGGAAATAAGGTGACTTCTGCAAGTTATCGCATAGAAAAATGTGATCCCCCTTACCCGACCGAAATGCCAACAATCGGGACGGAATTATTCTACATCTTACATGTTCCAGCTGACCGTGAGAAAATTGCGGAAGCCACAGACAGTAAAATAAACCTCGCCCCGACAAACTTCGCTTACCTTTATTCTGTTTCTCCCGATTTCTGGGAACTCACGCTTAATGATTATAATGTTAATGACGGTTTTCAAACCTCTTTCAAGAAAAAGTAATCAGACCCACAATGAATAAGAACAGTTCGGAACTGGATCGTATTGTTGCGCAGGGCATCTCCAGCGCGGAGCATGCCCCGCAGCACCCAATGTCCGAGGCGCAGATTGCGGCGGCAGCCGCATCAACGTCGGGGGCAGGCGTGTGGTTGCTGGCGCACGCACGGGAGATTCTGCTGTGCGCCGTCTCCCTCGCGATCGGCGTCGGAGGGACCCTGCTGGTCATGCACCTCTTAGGCAGCCGCAACACGGTTCCGGCCGAAACCGCCGCGGCGATTGCAACCGACACAACCAACACACCCGGCACAGCGATGGTTGCGGAGGATACGGTTACCTTCACGGGAGAGACGACCGTGGGCGCTGTAGAGACGCACCATGGCACGTCTCCACAAACGAACCCGCACGCCGTTTCCGCCAAACCGAAATCCGACGTCTCAAGTCCCAAGTCTCACGTCTCAACTCCCGTCGTCGTCAAGAAAACCGTGGTCCAACGCGACACGGTGGTCATCAACGAAACTGTCACCCTCAAAGATACCGTATATGTTCAGTAAAACCATCCTCCTAATTATGGCGATGGGCGCGGCAAGCCTCCAAGCACAGACACCCGACACGGTTTACCTTTACGAAACCATAGTCAAGCACGACACGCTTATCACACGCGACACGCTGTATGTGCATGATACGCTCTTCCTGGACCATACCCGTCGCGAGAAAGCAGACAGGCAACACCACAAGATGCATTTCCCCACCCGAGTTAGAGAGTTCCCGACGGTGAAGGGAGATGATCTGTTTCAGGGTCTCCACATCGGTTACACCGGGCAGTTCGACCTGATGATGCCCGCCAAGTTGACCAATAACGAATCCCTTTCGAGCATTCCCGGCGTGGGCGGCCACGTGGGGCTTGAGTTATCCTACCATTTCGACAAGTGGTTCGGGGTCTCGGCAGCACTCAACTACGGCACCACGGGCGCAATGCGGGTACACTATATCGAACGTACCAATATCTATCGATGGGAGATGGATTTGACTTTGGACGAACCCATTCCCAGTGAAAACCGAAAACGGTATGCCATTTACAGTACCGGAATCTCCATGCCCATAAAGTTCGAGTTCCACTACCCCGTTTCACCGAAAGCCTGGGTGGTTGCCGATGCTGGTTTGCGATTACGAATGCCCCTGAGCACATTCGTTAATGGATACAACAAAAAACATGACAATAAGGATGCCTGGGTCGGACTAACCGTCAACATTGACACATCATCCTTCACCCCATACTCCGCTTTGACACTCCAACCCGATTTCATCAACCGCAACATCTTCAACGTGGATATTCTTGCGAGCGTTGGCATGTATTTCCGTTTGCCCAACAACGATCTCTTCCGTTGGAATATCGGTTTCAACGCCGCCCTCGCGGATTTTTCACGCGGTCACTACACCTACAGACTGTACGACAACGTGCACAGATACGGTTTTTGGGACTGTGTGAAGACCATCAATGGGGAATACCGATTGCGTAATGACCATTTCTATGCCCAAATCGCTTACATTCACACCCTGCATAACGCCAAACAAAAACGGGAAACCGCACAGTACGCTTTGAAAAATGGCAATGAGAAGCTGTATAAACACGAGTTCAAGATAGAAGCCAGTTATCTTTTGGCCATGCGTACTCTGCAACTTCCTTGGATTCACTTTCCAACAGGTGATGAAGAGAGTGAGGAGTATATAGGTAAGCTGACGCCCATTTTCTCCGCCTGCTACCACTACCGCGTAGCACCATGGTTCTGGATCGGCGTGTCAACGAACTACTCCTATTACAACAAAGTCATCAAGGTCCGGTATTCTTGGAATGGCCCACTATGCGAGGTCGGTTCACGGAGTTATCATCTGTTAGGCATCATGCCCGACATCCGGTTCTCCTACCTCAACCGCCCCCATGTAACGCTCTATTCGGCTCTGTCCGCTGGCGTGGACGTGCATATTTCCGGAAAATATGAGGGTGATAAACAGTACAAAGACTATTATCCCGACCAGCTGTTCTATTCCGCCGTTCACGCCACCCTCTTCGGCGTGAAGGCCGGCGGCAAACACTGGTTCGGCAGTTTCGAGCTCGGAGCGGGATACAAAGGGGTTGTCAGTGCGGGCGTGGGATACGAGTTTTAATGGATAACTGATCATGACACGGAATCGGAACAACATATTGGCTTTTGCACCTGTCAAGGTGGTGCTCACGTTCCTGATGTTGGCGGCGGGGATGGGGCGGATGTGTGCACAGCATCCCGACACGCTCTACATTTACGAGACCGTGGTTGAGCACGACACGCTGATTTCCCGCGACACGACCTGGGTGCACGACACGCTCTTCTTGCATAAACCAGCGTCTTCTAACGACACCCCGGAAGTCGTGACTCCCGCCTATTATCCAGAATATCAAGAAGAGGAGGACAATGTTGAGGAGGAACTGGATCAACCGAGCAAATCGAAGGAACGTCCCAAAAAGGAGCGATCCCGACCGCAGT
>JAEEKL010000244.1 GCA_016282395.1 Bacteroidales bacterium | reverse complement strand
CGATGAGGGAGCGGATGAACGCGAGCATCTCCTGTGCCTGCGCGGGCGTGGCGGTCTCGCCAGTGCCGATGGCCCAGATGGGTTCGTAGGCAATCATGGTGCGCTCCAGCTCTTCAGGAGTGAGCGTACAGATAGTGGCTTCAATCTGCTTGCCGACCACTTCAAAGTGCTTGCCGGCCTTGCGTTCCTCGAGGGTCTCGCCACAGCACATCACCGGAACAATCTGGTTGTCCAACAGACGGTGCATCTTTTTGAGGACGATCTCGTCGGTCTCGCCGAAAAACTTGCGGCGTTCACTGTGTCCCACGATGCAGAAATCGACTTCCATGGAGGCGAGCATCTCTGCTGAGATTTCACCCGTGTAAGCTCCATTCGGGAACTCGCTCACGTTCTGGAGGCCGGCATAGAAACGGCTCTCCTCCAGGCTGGCGTGGTCAGTGACCAGTTCGGCATACACCGCCGGCGGGCACAGTACGACCTCCGTCTGCAGCTGATAATCAGCCAGTTCTTCTTCAATTTTGGTAATAAGGTCTTCGGCCTCTTCGAAGTCCTTGTTCATTTTCCAGTTTCCGATAACAATTTTAGGTTTCATCATATTTTTAATTATTTGATTTACTACATATTACAATTTAAATTCCAAAATCGGATTTATTTGGCAAATGTACATATTTTTCGATAACGAAACGACACATAAAAACTGAATCCGCGGGGAATGAGGTTCGGCCATCACGCGAAAACTGCGGGCTGTCGCGTTAAAGATTGAGGTGGAGATGTTTTCGCAATCCCGAAGGAGAGGGTACGGCACTGATGCGATATAGAGACATGCTGTTGGCGAGCCTCTACTAATTATCACAACAAATACAATCGAAATACAGAAAATTTATTTTCCAACACTTCTCCACCGATACATCACCACAGCGGCGGCGACGGCGGCGTTGAGCGACTCGGCGGTGTCGCGGCCTTGGGCGGCGGCGGGAATAGTGATGCGGTGCGTGACAGCGTTTGCCACTTCTGCGCTTATGCCGTTCGATTCGTTGCCGATGACCACAATGTCGTTGCGGTTGAATTCGAACTGGCGGATATCTTCACCATCGAGGAAGGTTCCGAGAATATGACGACGGGCACACTCTTGTTTCAGAAATTCAGGAAGTGAACGATGGTGTATGTGTATGTGCGTAAAGGAACCCATAGTAGCCTGAATGACTTTGGGATTGTAGCATTCCACGCAGTCGGGGGAACAGACAATATGCTGGATATCAAACCAATCGGCAGTGCGGATGATGGTGCCGAGATTGCCAGGATCCGAAATATGGTCGAGGACAATAATGGGCTGGTCGGCGGGAATGTCGGGTTGTGATTGCCGTTGTCGCGCAATTGCCAGCAGTTCCGGCGGGGTCTGCATGGTACTGATGCGCGACATCTCCTCGGCGGTGATGAGAGTCGGGTGATGCTGTTCCAACCATTCAGCATTGTCCGCCATGGCCTCCCCCGTCACAAAAATCTCATCTACAACAAAATCGGAAGCGCAAAGCATCTCCACGCTCTTATAGCCTTCCACCAAAAAAAATCCGCTCTCGTCGCGGAATTTCTTGGCATGTAATTTACGGATTTGGGATATGCGGTTCTTGCTGATCATGTAATGGTTATAGGTTATGGGTTATGGGTTATAGAGGCAGGTGGTAGAAACGCACAATATTGCGTCTCTACATCATGCGTTTTACGCCATCCCTTCGAACTCCCGAATCCGTTCCTTATATTCTTCACGGATGGGAATAGACTGATGGGTTTGGCGGTCGAAGCCGGCGAGGACACTGAGACAGGTGGTTTTCACGGCGTTAGTGTTGAGGTCGCGAAGTTGCTGCCTCATTTTCAGGCTCTTATGACCGATTTCAAAGATTTTGGATTCGCAGACCAGTTTGTCGTGGAATTCCACGGGTGCGGCAAAGTCCAGCTCTATATGCACCAGAACCAGGTCGATGGTTTTCCAATCAACCTGGTTCTGTAACACTTTTTCCAAATAAAAACTCCGTCCGAGGTCAAAATAATGGCATTGGATGCCGTTATTGACGTGGACGAAGGGGTCTAAATCACTCATCCGCACCTGCACAGGCACGGCGACACGGAAATCCGTATCTTCGGGGAGTGGTTTAGAGGGCATTGATCTTTTTCATCAAACCTGACTTCAGGTTGGCGGCTTTGTTCTTGTGAATCATGCCTCTTTTGGCGAGTTTGTCAATCATGGATGTCATGGATGACAACTTTTGGGTGGCCTCGCCTTTGTCGCTGATGGCGCGGATGTCTCTCAACGCGTTACGCATCGTTTTGGAGTAGTAACGGTTTGCTAATCTTTTCGTTTCGTTCGCTCTAATTCTCTTTAAAGATGACTTGTGATTTGCCATTATCTCTTACTTTTTTATGTTTTTTCGTTTTAAATTTTCGGGCTGCAAAAATAGACTTTTTTTGCATATAATCAATCTTTTGTGAAAATATTTTTTCAACAGTCATGGCTATGGTTATGAACAGGCTTTCCGAAGATTCCATTCCTGTTTGAAAGGCACGCCGAGAGCGTTGATGCCGCTGGCACGCAGCAGATGCTTGGGCACGTCATCGAGCCAAACCACGCGGACACTGTTGCCTGAGACACTGAGTATCAGTCCTCCTTCAGCCTGCCAACTCAGATTCGTGACGGCATCATCGTCAAGGCAGTATAGCTGTGGGGCGTGGTCATCGTGTTTCAGGCTGGCTTTCGATTTCAGTTCCGGGTAAAAAAACGCTTGGATTTTGTCTTGAATGAAGTAGTAGTGTTCATTCAGCGTGCCGTTTCTCTCTTGATACGGGGCATGGCCACAGCCTTCGAGCGGGTACAGTTTGTTGCGCACATGCATGGAGTCGAGGTATCGGTGGATAGACTGCGAACCGTACATCTCGTCGAACATCCTTTCCCCGAGTTTGCTTTTAACCCCCGAAAATGGAAAACCGTGGTCAAAGGGGACGACTTTGTCGTTGGTGCCGTGGAAAGAGACCACCGGGATGCGATGACTGTTCAACTCGCGCAGGTCGTAAACGGCACCCCACATATTCGCTATTGCCTTGATTTTCACTTTGTCGCGGTATTCGTTGCCGGAAGTGTGCAACGAGCCGCATTTCTTCGGCAACTTGTGCTTCGCCACGAAAGGCGGGCAGTTCTCGTTGGTCATGAACGCGGCTCCCAGAGCGGTGATGGAGCCCGCACTGGTTCCTGCAAGAAAGATATAGTCGGGATCAATCCGATATTCCTCGGCGTTAGCCACTAAGTATCGGAGTGCGGCGTGTGCGTCTTGAATCGCCTGGTATCCGCATTGTTGGATGGAACTTTTGGAGATTGCGAAGCCCAGACGGTAGTTGACGGAAGCCACCACATAACCGCATTTCGCAAAATGCTCGCACCATTCCCGCATGTTGCGGTTGCCTTTGTCGCCGAAAAAGAACGCCCCACCATGCAACAGCACGATTAGCGGATGCTTTTGTAGGCTGTCATCGGGAGTGTACAGATCCAAAAACAAATCCAATTTCTTCGAGGCCGCTGTTTTGGGTAACAGTTTGAGAATCATTTTGGTGTAGTTGGTGTCATCCTCCATGGGATAGCTGGTCCAGAAACCCTTTGCTTTGCCATATCGGATGTCTGGGATTTTCGTGAAAGTGGACTGCGGTTCACGGTAGCGGGTGGACTTAGCCTCCCGGAAGAGCGGGGCGCGGTGGCGATTGAATGCCAACCGATACTCTCGGTTTCTTTCGTCGAGAACGGTGACAGTCCCTGAAATGGCCGCCGTGTCAATGGTGACGGCGAACTTCACGGGCGAGCTTTGTTTGTCGAATGTTAGCACGTATGAGCTGTCGTTACGCAAGATAGTGAAAAAAGTGGGTGACGCAATGCTTTGGGTGGAGTCGATGGGGTAGAATTTTCCATCTATTTGAGTTTTGGTGGCAGATTCGAGTTTCAGCATGTAGGGTTGCCCGTCGATTTCTCCGAGAAAATAGTCGCAGGTGTTGACATTGGCGGGATTGAGCTGTTCGAGACTGGTAACCACCGCAACCCCGGCACTGTCGGGGCGGATACCGATGACCTCTTCCTGGCTCCTCGTCTTGTCGCGTCCCCGGTTTTTGCACGCACCCAACCCGACCGTGAGAAACATGGCGAGCAGCAACACCCAATATGTTTTTCTATGGCACATCATTTTATTTGGCAAAAGTACATTTTTTTTGAATCCGTCCATAGTCATGCGAACACATTAAGGGAAACACTGCAAACCGTGTAGCGGTTACATGTCTGTAGCCGGATATGGGGCGCGGCTTTTAATGGTTATGGGTTATTGGTTATTGGTTATTGAGTCAATGCCTAAATAAGGTTGACCGTTTGCCTCTTATTTGTGATTGCTCTTTTGTTAATTTTCTTTTGCATTTCAATGCGACTCTTTTGGCTGCAGAGTCTGATTTCACGGCCCCCGGGGGCCGT
>JAEEKL010000243.1 GCA_016282395.1 Bacteroidales bacterium | reverse complement strand
CCCCGCAGGTCGCCGAGAACATCGCTAACAAGCTGATGGGTGACATCAAGGAGATGCTTGCGAGTTAGTAGTTAGCAGTTAGCAGTTGTACCGAAAAGTCAGACATATTAAAACATAATTCCTTAAACAGTCCCGAAGGGACAAAACGCACGAAGTGCAAGTAACTCCACACAAGGCGAAGCCGCAGTGTGGGGCTCCCCCACAACGAAAGCGCAGCGCAGTGTGGGGACGATGATGGGATGATGAGATCATGGGATGATAAGATAATAAGATGATTAAACGAACACATATCCGGATAATCGCTATGCTGCTGGCCCTGGTCTTAGGGACGGCGGGGACGGTGCGTGGCCAAATGGATGAACCCTGCGGGTGCATGACTTCCGTGCGAAACCTGATCCATTATAATATCCAAGTAATAGACAAGGACATTGTGTCCAATCATAAGGTTCTGTATCTGGAAGGTTATCAATGTGGAACTCCCGTTTATCTGGACAGCGCTAATGTCAAGGGATGCAAAGCTAAATTCAAAAGCAAGCATCCCGTCGAAAAGGGCGTGTATCGTTTAGTATATGAAAAAGGCGGAGCGCCCGTTTGGGATATTATGTTGCGAAATTCTCATAACAGCTTGATGACATACGGCAATGGGTACAATAAAGTTGGAAATTTTGCTTGTAAGTCAGGAAGTTATGAGGCGAATTACGCGAATCTGTCTGGTGAAATTCGTCGTAATTCAAGCGCGATCGTTTCTGTGGATGCTTTCCGGAAGATAATAGAGAAATATTCCGATGCACCTGGCAGTTCTGTGGAACAGTATTATCTGTACGACGTTGCACTTTCTGCATATATGTCTGTTTTACAGCAGAATCCGCAGTTATCCATACCTAAATCTATTTACGACTATGTGATTTCGAAATTGAACCTTTCAGATCCTTTGATTTGGAATTCCAAGTCCGCTATTCATCCGTTTATCTCTAAATATTTGACAGATAATCAGATATATGACACGGAATATTTGATTCCCGCCATAGATAGTCTTTTGACGGGTTGCTGTAGGCCCGGTTTCCTGGCAGCTTATCTTTTCAATGCATATTGGGCAACAGGAGAACCTGCATACGATCCAATTCTGCTGCATCTTTATGACAAATACAATCTTCCCTGCTGCTTGGGCGACCGTGCGCGTCTGGCCAAACGGAAAATGGATGTTGTCCGCAAGCTCGCTCCTGGCGCGCAAATTCCCGAACTCACCGCCTACGACATTGACGGCAAACAGCACTCCACTAACGAGATACAGACGAAATACACGATTCTTTGGTTCTGGGATCCCGACTGCGATCACTGTCAGGAACAGACCCCGATTCTGCACGATCTCTACCAGCAACGGGCCGACGAGCTTGATTTTGAGGTCTTTGCCGTGGAGGTCAACGACGACTACGACCGCTGGACGGCCTTCTCCGAGAAATACGGTCTCAGCGATTGGATCAACCTCAGCACCTCCATGGGCGAAACCAGCGAGGATTTCATTGAGTATTTCGACATTGTCACCACACCGGTGATATTGTTGATAGATAATGAAAAAAATCATGCAATAATCGCACGGCAAATTACGTTAGATGAGATTATGCGGTTGATGGAACGTGAACGATAATCCGTTGGGGCGTATCGCATACGCCCTATATGATCGCATACAATTGTATTAGAAACGAAAAAAACGATATATAATAATGAGAAAAAACGTTATTTTTTTGATGTTACCAGGTTTGATGTTCGGTTTTTTGATGTTGTTCGCGAATGCGGCGACCGCCCAGAGCGATGTGCCGAAGAACCTGCAGAAGTCGAAGAACAATCCGGCCAATTACCGCGACAAGGACGGTCATGAGCTGATTTTCAACGTCAAAGACGCGAAAGACACATTGGTCTATTTGGTGATCCATTACAATGAAAAGCTGATTCTCAAGGATTCCGTGAAACCCGCAGCGAAGGGTAAATTTGTGTTTAAGGGCACCGACCGCTACGATGACGGCATGTATTCGCTGGTTTCGATGGATAAGAAGCTGTATCTGAACTTCATCCTCGACAACAACCAGCATTTCGAGTACAATTTGGACACCACGATGAATCCAGAGAATTTTTCAGTGAAGAACTCGCCGGAAAATGCGGAGATGTTGCGTTTCCAGAAAAAGACCGCCCAGGCATCGCAGTTGGCTAACGAATGGTCCAAGAAACGCAAGGAGTTTGACGAAGCGGGAAACGCCGACAGCGCCAACTATTATAAGGAGAAGCTGGCCGGAATTAATGACGAGATGACCGCTTTCATCGAGGAGCTGATCGCCAAGAATCCGGATTACCTCTTCTCCAAGATGCAGAAATCCTATCAGAACGTTGATGTCCCGGAGTTTAAAAAGGAGGATGGCACGACAGACTATCAGGCACAGGCCGCCTATTATCGTCTGCATTATTGGGACAATTTTGATTTGGGTGACCATCGTTTCATCTATATACCTTCCTTTGAACCTAAATTGAAGGAATATTTCCTGAAATTCCTCTACCATCAGGAAACCGACACCATTAACAAATACATCGATATTTTCTTGAAGAAGACGGAGAAGGACACGTTCATGTACCATTATTGCTGCGACTGGCTCTCATACCAGTTTGAGACCAGCAAGGTGATCGGGCATGACGCGGTGTTCTATCATATTGCCAAAACCAACCAACTGGAGGGGAAATGCTACTGGCTTGACGAGGATGTCTTGGCCAAGTATCAGAAGCGTATCAAACGTATAGAACCCATTCTTATCGGGAAAATCGCTCCCGAACTTTTCATCCCGGACACCACGCTGACGGACGATATGACCAAATGGCATTCGTCGTACAGAATAAACAAGCCCTATACGATACTTTGGTTCTACGATCCCGATTGCCCCACTTGTAAGAAGGAGTCCAAGAAGCTCCGTGCGGTTTATGATTCACTGCAGGCCTTGGGCAAGCGTAATTTCGAGGTCTATGCCGTCGGTAACGATTCCGATATCGACCGATGGAAAAGGTATGTGAAGGAGAACAACTATCCTTGGATTCAAGTCGGGGGCAACAAGGGCAACATGGACTACCTCGAGTATTTCAACATCTACGAGATGGGCAATCCGGCCATGTTCATCCTCAACAACCGCCACGAAATCATCCTCAACAAACGGATTGAGATGTCCAATATCCCTCAATTCCTCGAAGAATACGAAAAGATGGAGGAGGCGAAACGGAAGCAGGAGTGACGATGATACGATGAAAACCGATGAATGATTGATGTATTCTCTAATAGATACTACTTATTGCTATTATTCCCTATTCCCTAATCACTGATCACTGATCACCAAACAACGAATAAACAACAAATAAATCGACAATAATATGAAAGACATTTTCGAAAGAATAAAAGAGTCATCCGGCGGTCCGATTGGGCAGTACCGTGAGAAGATAGATGGTTATTTCGCATTCCCGAAGTTGGAAGGTGAGCTAGGACCCCACATGCGTTTCAACGGCAAGGAGGTGCTTTGCTGGAGCCTCAATAACTACCTCGGTTTGGCCAACCATCCTGAGGTGCGCAAGGCCGACGCGGAAGGCGCCGCCCGCTGGGGTATGGCCTATCCGATGGGCAGCCGTATGATGACCGGTCAGACCGCTCTCCACGAACAATTGGAGCGAGAGTTGGCCGATTTCGAGCATAAGGAGGCTGCTTTCGAGTTCAACTTCGGTTATCAGGGCATCATGTCCACCATCGACTCTCTGGTTTGCAGACGCGACGTCATCGTTTATGACGCGGAAGCGCATGCTTGTTTGCGCGACGGTATCCGTTTGCACCTCGGCAAGAGCTTCAAGTTCCGTCACAACGACATCGTGGATTGCGAGCGAATCCTCGGCAATGCTTGCAAGATCGCCGACGAGCAGGGAGGCGGCGTGCTGCTGATCACCGAAGGCGTGTTCGGCATGACCGGCGCACTCGGCATCCTCGACCAGATTGCGGCTCTCAAGAAAAAATACCCGTTCCGCATCCTCATCGACGACGCTCACGGTTTCGGAGCCATGGGCCCTCACGGAAGAGGCACCTCCGAGCATTTCGGTGTGATGGACGACATCGATGTCTATATCGGTGCGTACGCGAAGTCTATGGCCACCATCGGCGGCTTCGTGGCGACGGAAAAGAGCATCATCAACGTTTTGCGTTACAACATGCGTTCTCAGATGTACGCCAAATCGCTCCCGATGCCCATCGTGGTCGGCTGTTTGAAACGTCTTGAGATCATCCGCAGCGAGGAGGGCGACCGTTTGAGAGCCCAGCTGTGGAAAATCACCCGCGCCTTGCAGAATGGCTTCCGCGAGCTCGGCTACGAGATCGGACCTGCTGAGGCATGTGTGACCCCAGTACACTTGTATTGTGGTGTGAACCAGGCCGCCAATATCGCTGTTGACCTGCGTGAGAACTACAATATCTTTTGTTCTATCGTCACCTATCCTGTCATTCCTCCGGGAATGCTCATCTTCCGCATCATCCCCACCGCTGCCCACAGCATGGAGGACGTGGAGCGCACGTTGGCTGCTTTCCGCGACATCAAGGTGCGATTGGCCAAAGGCGAGTACGACAAGCCCATACCGGATATGGCGTTGATTAAGTAGGGACGTATCGCATACGTCCGCAAAAGGCCTGGAGTGAGATAGACTCCGGGCTTTTTTCTTTGAGGAGAAAAAAGGAAAGCGATGGATTAGAGCAAAGTAAGACTGGTCAACCCGCCCTTGTTTCCCATCACAAAGAGTTCAGTTTGACCATCATTGGCCAAAACTTCTACAAACAGCGGCTGGTTCAAGGTGAAGCGTTGGCAAAAAAATCGCGCACCTGTTTTCAGCTTGGCGTTTACGGACTCTGACACCTCTAACAGATTATCTCCAAGGTAGGTGAGTGTACAGCGACGGTTAGGATTCCATCTGATTT
>JAEEKL010000242.1 GCA_016282395.1 Bacteroidales bacterium | reverse complement strand
GACGGAAGTTTCCTGCGATTTCGCAAGCTACACGGGTAACAGCACCCGCATCGCGTTCCGTAACACGCTGAAGACAGCCAATTACAACTACAGCTACAACTACCTTGACGACATCACGCTCACGCTCACCGAGGCCAAGATCGCCGCGAGCAGCAATGCGAACGTCATTGACGAAATGGATGTCGAGAATTATCTGGAGAGCATCGTGGTGTATCCGAACCCGACGGTCGGCGAACTCCACATCGGCGCAGTGGATGTGCAGAAGGTGGAATGCTACAACCAGATGGGTCAGCTCGTGGCCGTCTATAACAACGACCGCGACATCAACATGAGCGGCCTCTCCCAAGGTGTCTATACGCTCCGCATCACTGTGCCGCAAGGCGTGACCATGCGCAAGGTGGTGAAGAGATAAATATTATTTGATTCCTGCCTAAATTAAGTCCACGGGTGTAATCATCCCCTGTAAAAGTCCGTTTGGATATCCGTTGTCAGTAATAAACAACATATCCAGACGGGCTTTTCGTGTTTTGGAACGTTGGAATTTAAGACTTACATCCTCCACTGTCATGTTCGGATTTATAAAGCCATAGTGTGCCTTCGGCTCTTCCACAAGATCTATGAAACTGGTTATATCTCTGAATTTCAAGTTTTCAGAAAAAAGGGCGGAATTGTTCTCCGCAACAATTCTCATAATAGTTTTGGTACTGAACACCCCAACAATCCGATGGTTTTCCACAATGGGAATATACGAATAGTCGTTGCGCTGCATCACCTTCACGGCGGCGAGGACGGAATCATCTAGCGAAGGGGCGAAAATCTGTCCCGCACGGATGGCCATGCGCATCAGTGTTACCGGATTGAGGGAATAGTAAAGGTTGTTGACCTGCCGCACCGCTTGGTCGGTGACGATGACCATATCGTTGCCCGCTTTCGACCAGTCGTAGTGCGACAGCAAATTGCGCAACAGGCGGCAGAACGCTAAATTGCTGCGAATGCCCTTGTACTGCGGCATCTGCTCCAGTTCTTTCATCTCCGTCACATTCAAATTGTTGAGCACCCATTCCTCTGTTTCGCGGTATCGCTCCAAAAATTGTCCGGCCTTGTTTTCCATTGTAATAGAATTTTCACATCTGAAAAAAGAGATTAATACACAAACCTTCCCGTTGCAACATCAAACCGTGCGGTGTGGTCAAAACCACAGCGTTGCAATTCTGCCAATGCCTCGGGTACAAACAACGTTAACTCTTCCGCTTTGTGCGCATCAGTGCTCACAATCACAGGAATATCGGCTTTGCGCGCTTTCATCAGCAGTTCCGTGGAGGGATAAAAATGGTCGCAACGCTTCTTGTATAATCCACGGGTATTCACCTCAATGATAACATCGTGTCGTTTAATCAGCTGTATCGCTTTGTCGGCCAACACTTTGTACCAGCTCTCGTCTTCAGTGAAAAAGCGATCGCGATTGTGCATCTTGATTTTGTCGAAATGTGCGATAATGTCCAAGTGCTGCGTTTCCAGCATCTCGAATGTCTGCTCCCAAAAAGCAGTGACCGCAGCCTTGATGTTATTGCCGAACAAGTCGCGTAAGCCGTTATCGTATATTTCCTGCTTGGAACCATCAATGAACCAAAGTCCATCGCCATGAGGAGGCCGCACAAGATGCACGCCACCGATGACATAGTCGAGATTATAAGTCGTGCGCCAAACGTCAAAATCCTTGGTAATCCCTGGGACAAATTCGCATTCCAACGATTTCAGCAATTTGATGTCTGTTTTCTGCTGCAACTGATCAATTTCGCTTACATATTCCGGAATCCTCTCCTCCGAAATGGCAAAATTATTCTCAAACGGCACAGAAGAATGCGAAGAGAAACCGAGCTGCAGAAGTCCGCATTTCTCGGCCTCGCGCACATGCTCTTCCAACGTACTTTTGCCGTCGCAATAAAGACTGTGGGTATGGTAATTTGCAGGATAGTGGTTCATTGTTAATGGTTATGGGTTATGGGTTATGGGTTATTGAAGCTCTTCCTCTTCCGTCACTTCCTCCTGTATGCCGTCGAGGATGTTGAGCATTTGGTCGCTACGGCCGGCATGAGCTTTGTTGTAGAGGTTGCTGAGGAAAATGATGACCACGTTGTCGGAGGGACGATAGAGGAAAAGATTCTGGAATCCGTTCCAAAGACCGCCGTGATAGACGAGTTTGCCATGCGTGGGACTCTCTTCAATGCGGTAGCCGAAGCCGTAGATGCTTTTGGGCAATGAGCCGTCTTTCAGTTGGTTTTCGCGTTGCGAGGCGAGGTCAACCCACTCTTTTGGCAAGATTTTGTAATCCATAAACATAGCGTTGGCCCAGCGGAGCATATCCTCCACGTTAGAATAGATTCCTTTGTCGCCAAGCACACCGTTCAAACGGTCGTATCGCACGGTGACAGCAACCTTCCTGTGTCCGCGAGCAATTGGAATATCCATCGGCAGCGGTTTCACGTTCACATCTTCCGCTTTCGGATCCACATCAGCATACTTTTTCCCATGTTTGGCATCTATACCCACCAATTCCGTGAAAAAGCAAGTGTTTTTCATACCGGCTGGTTTGAAAATATTCTCATGCACATACTCTTCAAAAGGTTTGCCAGACACTTTTGCCACCAACGCGGCCAAAATCGCATAATTAGTGTTCACATACTCAAATTTAGAGCCTGTGGCGAAAGTCTTGGCATACTTCTGCTTTTCCAAAACAAGCAGAAGTTGCTGATTATCAACAAACGCCGAAGATCCATACACAGGATACTTGAACTTAAAGTACTCAGGAATGCCTGTTGTGTGTGTCAGCAGATGCTTGATAGTCACGCCACTGTAGGGCAGATTCGGAAAATATTCTGTAATCGTATCATCAAGACTGATTTTTCCTTGCGCACAAAGCTGTAACACCGCCACTGCCGTAAATTGTTTGGAGATGGAGGCCAAATCAAACAAGGTGGTTTCGGTAATCTGATTGTCTTCCTCCGGATTGCAGCGCGGGGGCTCCCCTGTCAGGCAAAGTTCCCCGTAGGCATGTTCTACCAGCACCGTGTCGCGCACCGCTACCAACATCACGCCATTTAGCTTCTCAGACATGTCGTTGGCCACAAACTCCAGACCCTCAACATCATAGCGATCAACGATGGTGTCCCAAAGCTGTTGCGGATATTGCTCTTCCGTAAGAAAAGGCGTATAAACGTCCGCTCGCAAAGATAGTGCGAGGCACAAAAGCACGGCTATAGAAAAAAATGCCTTTTTCATCACAAATATACGTGCAGATACGTGTGATACGCCGAGATATTATCCGTTCATGGAATTCAAGAACTCTTCATTATTCTTTGTGTCCTCCATGTTGCTGAGAATCAAGTTCATAGCTTCAATTGTGGTCATATCGGCGATATGGTTACGCAAAATCCAAACCTTCTGCAACGTGGCGGCATCCTGCAGCAAGTCATCGCGGCGCGTACTGGAGGCCACAATATCGACTGCCGGGTAGATACGTTTGTTGGAAAGTTTGCGGTCGAGCTGGAGCTCCATGTTGCCGGTGCCCTTGAATTCCTCAAAGATCACCTCGTCCATGCGAGATCCTGTGTCGATCAATGCAGTGGAGATGATGGTCAGGGAACCGCCGTTTTCCACATTACGGGCAGCGCCGAAGAAGCGTTTGGGCTTCTGCAGGGCATTAGCCTCCACACCACCGGAGAGTACCTTGCCGGACGCGGGTGCCATCGTGTTGAAGGCGCGTGCCAGTCGGGTGATGGAGTCAAGCAGGATACAGACATCGTGGCCGCATTCCACCATGCGTTTCGCCTTGTCAAGCACCATGTTGGCGATTTTGACGTGTCGTTCCGCCGGCTCATCAAACGTAGAGGAAATCACCTCGGCGTTCACACTGCGCTGCATATCGGTCACTTCTTCGGGACGCTCGTCAATAAGCAGGATGATGAGGTAAATTTCGGGGTGGTTATAGGCGATTGCGTTAGCTATGTCCTTTAACAACACGGTTTTACCCGTTTTCGGCTGAGCCACAATCAATCCGCGCTGACCCTTTCCGATGGGGGCGAAGAGGTCGATGATACGGGTGGAGAGCTTGCAACCGGGGTGACCGGTGATGTTGATTTTCTCGTCCGGGAACATCGGCGTGAGGTAATCGAACGGAATACGGTCGCGGATTTCTTCCGGCAGGCACCCGTTAATCTTGTCTATTTTGGTCAGCGGGAAATATTTCTCTCCGGGTTTCGGCGGACGGATGGCACCATAGACTGTGTCACCGTTTTTGAGTCCGAACAGTTTGATCTGTGACATGGAGACGTAGATGTCGTCGGGAGAGGAGAGATAATTGTAGTCGGAGGAGCGGAGGAAACCGCAGTTTTCGCTGGTGATTTCGAGCACGCCCTCCGCCATGACGGAACCGTCGTATTGGGCGTTGGCGATATAGGGAGGAGGGGTCTCTTCAACCTTATTAGCTGGTGGTTCCGCTTCTTTGACAACAGGTTCTTCAGCTTTTGCTTCTTGTTGTTTTTCCTTATCTTTCTTTTTGGGACGGCCGCGGCGGGGTTTGTTCTCTGTTACTTCTTTGGTCTCTTCGGCCTTTTCTTCCTTTTTCGCAATCGGTTCGGCAGAAAACTCTTCTTCATCATTGTTTTTTCTGTCCTTATTGTATTTCGTTTCATCCGTTTCTGCGGCCATAAACGAATCCTCTTCTTCAAAAAGCGGATATTGGACAAGATGTGGCTTGACCTGACTTTCTTCTGGTGACAAATCGGCTGTTTCAATTTCAAGTGGATTTTCTTCCACCTTGATTATTTGTTTTTTCGGACGTCCGCGACGTTTTTTTTCGGGTGTCGCTTCGGCGGGTGAAGGGGTGTCGGCAATATTTTCTTCAACAACAAGTTCGGACTTTTTTTTCCTGGTCGTACGTGTTCTTTTCGGCTTTTCTTTTGCAGGAACAGGATTGGCGAACAGTATCACTTCATCCTGTTCTGTTTTTTGGGCGTCTGTTTCCTTTTTTTCCTCTGCCGCTGTCACCTTAGTAACATTGAACAAAGGAGTACTCTTTTTCTCCACATAGCGGGCTTTGTCCTTCATTTTAGTCTCATTAGAGGTGGCCATCAGACTTTCACCTCCTCTCACAATTCTTCTTCTTTTGGGTTTGTTTTCGATAATATCTGACATACTTTTAATATTGTCTTGAATCATAAAATTTGCATTGGATTAACGTAACGGAACTCTGTTTTGAATCGCAAGCCCCTCGTGCCTCCCGTCACGAAACATCTTTTGAAAAGTGGCGCAAAAATACAAAATTCTTAATACTATCGGTCACCTTGAGATTTTTTTCTTTCTACTAATTTTTTGTTTCATTTTTTTGTTTTTTTTGAACACAGAACTATTAAGAATTTTTATGAAAAAAAAATAGCCCAAGTAATGATAAAAAAACTATCTTTGCGGCCTGATTTGAAATTTCTAATATTGTATAATTAAAATTAAAATTATGAAGAAATTATCTATTTTCGTGGTGGCAATGCTGATAGCTTCTTTCAGCTTTGCACAGGTTTCTACAACCCAAAAGCAAATGGTTGTAAAAAGTGATGGTATGACCTTGCAATTAAAAGGTAAACCTGCCCCCCAACAACAGAAAGCCACTGGTTCGCATTGGTTCAATCTGATTGAGGATGCTATCCTTTTCTTTGGTGAAGCAACCGATTATTCCTTTCCTGTTATTCAATGCGACACTTTCAATCTCGTCCATTACACCGATGGCGATGCACACAATCAGTTTAACTCTTTAGGTCAAGTTTTCGACTGGTCTCACTCTTCTTGGGATGAAATGTACAACTACACGGGCGCACCTGAAAATGTTCCCTACATGCCCGGCGCTGATTCTTATTCTATTGACTCCATTATGTTATCGTGGTATTATGGTCGCGGTACTAATGTGCCTGCAACTGTGGTTGACACTATCGCTATTTCTTATGTTATTGGCATAGATCCTTCGCAAGATGTCTATAATCTTGGCAGTCATGATGAAGCTGGTAATTTCGTACCTGCATTTTCTATGCCTTTGATTCCTTTCAACCATACCACATTTATGGCCAGCACTACACCTGATCCTTCACAATCGGGTCTTGCCAATACGCTTGAATCCGCTACTGTCATTTATGACAAAATTCCGTTGACAGTTGATGATACTACTGGCAACTCTGTTCCTTATTTCAGCCTTCCCGTTCCTGCAGGGCTTTCCAACCTCACACAAAAGCAAATTGCTGTCATTGTCACATTTATTCCTGGATGTGAGAGAACAACCTCTTCTGTCATTGGCGAAGACCTTGACCGCTTCCAACTTTTGATGTATGATGATCCCCGTGAAGGTTATTCCACCGCTGGTTCCGAACAACTTTTAAGTGATTATCAAATGGGTCTTTTCCATGATGCTGATAATTTCAAAGTTAATAATGCATGGTATCCTATTTACCAACCTAATATCTTCTGGGGCGGTAATCCTAAACCTTCCATTGGTCTTCACGTGACCTGCAACGATTGTGGAATCGTGAACGTTCCCGAAATCGAAAAGACCAACATGACGGTGTACCCGAACCCCGCTACCAACCATTTCACGGTTAATATGGGCAATGACGAAAAAGCCTCTATCCAACTGTTCAACATCGTTGGTCAACAAGTTTACAGCGAAACTTTCACCGGCAGCACGACCGTTAGCGTAGCTAACCTCCACAGCGGCGTCTATATGCTCAAAGTGAACCAAAATGGCAAAGTGAACACCACCAAGGTTGTTGTGAAGTAATTTTGCGAATACAATATTACTATAAAGAGGGATGGTCGGCAGACTGTCCCTCTTTTTTAATTGATAACACAGGAGAAGGAGAACCTAAAACATTATGTTCCTTATTCCCCAGCTTCAATAACCAATAACCAATAACCAATAACCACTACATAATGTACAATTTCAACGGAAAACTTTCTGAAAACTCGCCTGTCGTCATGGGCATCCTAAACGTCACGGAAGACTCATTCTACGACGGGGGACGTTATGTTACGGAAAAAGACGTTCTGCGTCGTGCAGAACAGATTCTTACAGAAAGCGGCGACATTATCGACATCGGGGCCATGTCCACGAGACCTGACGCTATGGAGATTCCCGAATCTGTAGAGGCTGATCGGATTGTGAAGACTGTGGAAGCTGTTCGCGCACATTTTCCCGAATCAGTGCTTTCCATCGACACCTATCGCGCATCTGTGGCCAAAGCGGCCGTGGAAGCCGGTGCCGACATGATCAACGACATCTCCGGCGGTACTTTCGACCCCGATATGATCCCCACCATCGGCCAGCTGCAAGTGCCGTACTGCTTGATGCACACTTCCGCAAAACCGTCTGTCATGCAGCAACATACGGAATACAAGGACATTCTTGCCAATATGCTGCAATTCTTCGGTCGGCAGCTTGAAAAACTGCACGCGCATCACGTCCACGATATCATTATCGACCCCGGATTTGGCTTCGGCAAAACGTTGGAACAGAATTATTTTCTTATGAAGAATTTGCATGTATTCCAAGAACTTGGGTATCCTATTTTGGTCGGAATATCTCGTAAATCCATGATTTACAAACTGCTTGACACAACTCCTGACCAAGCACTCAACGGCACTACCGTATTGAACACCGTGGCTCTGATGAAAGGAGCCGACATCCTGCGCGTCCATGATGTAAAAGAGGCCGTCGAAGTGCGAAAAATTGTCGCTCTCCTGTAAAATGTACACATCGTCATATACGCTCTACACAAGACACATAAAACCTCTTTTCTGAAAATTCAACAGTATTGTCAACCCTACGCGAAAAAGTTGTATTTTTGCGCGTTTTTAGAAAACGGGTCCTGTAGTTCAATGGATAGAACGGAAGTTTCCTAAACTTTAAATTTGGGTTCGATTCCCAGCGGGACTACAAAATAGAGACGCAAAATTTTGCGTCTCTACTTTTTTCCAATAAATTAAAAATCATACCCTACCATCTCCCCGTGCGGATGTATGATGGTATATCGGGTGAAGCGTTCATCCGCGTTAAAGCCGTCTCCGTAATTTATTGAACCGTCGCTCTTAACCTGTTTTACTGATTTGGTGGAATATATGCTTCGTTGCCGTTGATCCCAAATCACCTCATCAGTGATTACAGAGTCGCCGTTGGAGAGGTCATAAATGACCACATTGTCGGTGGCTTTGAACAGGTTGTTGTTAATCTGGCAGGCATAGCCTGCAGTGATAACGGCCTGCTTATGTCCGTAATCGTTGAACGATGTGATGGTAATTCCTTCAGGACAGTCCACGAAGGCGGTGTCGGAAGAGTTGTATCGGTTGAGTATGGGTGTGCTGACAATGAAAATTGTAGTGCCAGAGTCACTGACGGTAATGGTCATGTTTTCGGCGGACTCGTCAGGGAACTTCCCGTCATATTCCAATAACTGGGAATTATTGTTCTTGGATTTGCAGGCAGCAAAAAGCATCATAATGCACGAGGCGATTATGATGCTTTTATATTGATATTTAATGTTAAAAAACATCCGGAAAGATTACCTTACGGTCGTATTCTCCTGAATCCAGCATCCCACATGGTAGGAGGCACCGTTATTCAAACCACGTTTGAATAATTCGTCTTTGCTCGGGAATCTCAGTCTGGCACGTTTGGCGTTGGCGGATTCAGCGCAGCTCGGATCCACGGCGGCAGCTTTTGCGTATTTGTCGGCGGCAGCCCAGGTGTAAGCTCCGGGAACCTGCTCGTCACTGCATCTTCCACCGGAGTTGGCGTAAAGGTCACCGATAAGGATATATGCCTTGCCCATGTTTGGTCTTGCCTTCAATGCATCGTATGCGGCGGAACGGGATTCGGAGTAGGAGCCTTTCGTCTGATAAGCCAATGCCAGCATATAGTAGGCATCTGCCGTCTGGTCGTGCGTCTCACTTAGTTGAGCAGCTTCCTTAAAATAGTTGATGGCATTGGTTATTTCCTCTTCATTCTTGGAAGTCAGATAGTTCTGAAGTGTGAGGTTACCCATCATGTACGCAGAGTTGCGGTTGGGGCTTGCTTTGTGCAGGATGGACAAGGCTTCCTTGAACAAAGGACTGCTGGTGCAGTTGCCTTTAAACATAGTGTTAACCATCTTGCTGACAGCAGGCAGGTCGTTTTTGATTTCATCGAATTTTTTGGCGTAAAGTTGTTCCATCACATCGCAAGAAGCGTAGGGAGCCACGGCTTTTTCAAATTTGGCTTTCACTTTAATATAACCGGCAATCAGTTTGGATTGGCGGGTAGTGTCTGCAACCAGTTTTTTTGCCTGTTTGTCATATTCGATACGGTCAATTTCTGCGTTATCGAATTGTGCTTGTAGTTTTTCCAGTCCGTCTGTGCTGGTCTCGTAGGATTTTGTGGCGTTCAGGACAGAAAGGTCGAGATAGTCGGTGGCACGTTCGTAAGCTTCAATCACGTAGGAGGTGTCACGGAGGGCATCAGTTCTGTTCTTGGCAAGTTGGAAGTATGCATCCCAGATAGCCGCTTGGGTGTTCTCTTTCTCCATTTCAACGGATTGCACGAACCATTCAAATGCTTGTTCATGCAGGTGTTTTCTGTAACGCATAAGGTTGTAGGCTTTGTAGCCGATACCGGAACCGGGTGTGAATTTGTCGGGGAAGTAGGTGCTGCGCACATCATAAACATACATCAGAGAATCGATGAGCACTTCGCGGCGCACAGAGTCTTTTTCGTCTTTAATAAGAGTTTGGAACAGGGTTTGGGCATTTGTGTAGATGCCGTCCCAAGAGCACGGGCAGTTTTGGACAACATATTGCCATGCCTCGTAAGCGTCAACGTAGTTTTTGGCGTTGTAAAAAGTTCTGAAGTTGGTGATTTGTTCCAAGCATTTCAACGAGTCGGCCTCATTGGCACCATACTTGAAAGAGCAGGGTGTTTGGGCGAAAATGAAGCTGCTGCTGAAAGCAAATGCAATAATCGCAATAATCTTTTTCATTTTAGTTTTATTTTAAGGGTTATTGAAAAATCTAATCTAATTTAACTCGTTGATACCAGCGTTCCTGTAGGGTGAAGCAGAAGGAGAATCTGAAATAGTCCTGTCGGATGAGATCGTTGATCAAAGTTCCCGTTCTTCCATATTCAAACAAGATGTTGATAGAGGAATGAGTATTGAAAGTGGTTAGTGGAACTCCTATGCCCAAACAGACTCCAAATTCGGAAATTGGTTTATTACGGAGCAGCAATTCTCCGGAAGAATAGCGTCCACCGACACGGAAAGCCATCTTTTTGAAAAACTTGTTGGAGGTTGGATCCGGAATAAATTGCGCACCCAAAGAGGCCATAACGGTGTTCTGCAAGGAGTCGCACGGCTTCATGAATTTGAAATTGGCCCAGTTCTGCCATGTCACATCGGCGGCCACGGTCAGCTTGTCCTTGAACGTATAGCTAAGGCCAGCACCTATAGATTGAGGGATATTTAATGTACCGCGCAAATCATCCTTATACAAAACAGTGTCGTAAATGGATGTACTGATAAAGCTGCCTGAATACGAATTTATCAGTAACTTCTCTTTTGCCCAGATATAGGCGGTGTTGCTATACACCGCCCCCAACCCGATTTTGTGTTTTTCCCCAATGTTGAAGAAATACTGCAAACCTCCCTCCAGATAGATGCCGTCCAGAAGGTAGGCATCGTTGATGAATGTGTTCAGGATTGTATTGTCATAAAATTCTGCGTTGTTTGTGGAGAAAAGGGTTCCGAACATGTAACTCACATTCAGTCCGATAGAAAGCCCCTTGCAGATTTTGAAGGCATTTCCCCAGTAAAGTTGGTTGATACCTCCGTTGCCGGAATAGGTGTAGCTGACTTCGCCAACATTGGCAATGTTTTTGGTGGTTTCGATTTCGTAACCGATTGTGCTGAATGCCTTTATTCCGACACTGGTACGCCAATGGCGGGTGACGGGCAAGCCGATGGCAAGATAGTTCGGCTTGGCGTAGGAGTTTTTCTGTGTGTAACTTTCTTGTGACAGTTTGGAATAGTAGATGGAGGCTGCGGCATCAGCGATGAACGACAGCGAGTCGAATGCGGCGTAGGAGGCAGGGTTCCGGAAGTTGATGTAGTAAGGGTTCTGCATGGCATAGGAGACACTGCCCATACCATCCAAAATACCATTGGAATAGTGGTTTACAGAACCTATTCCATAGCTTGAATAAGGCATACGGATTTCATTTTGCGCTTGTGCGAAAAAGAAGCACAACCAGCAAAGCACAATCATCCATATTGTTTGTTTAGCGTTTTGACGCATTCAATATTAATATTTTATGCAATCCGACCAGAACCGGATTTTGGGCGGCAAATATACGTTTTTTTATGGAATTTTGTAATAGTCCTGCATCTCCCCCAGAAAGAATAACTTTCAATTGGTTGTAATGTCTTGAATATTGACGAATTATTCCGTTAATTTCCTGGATGATGCCGTTCATTACACCTGAAAGGATGGAGTTTTGAGTACTGTCGCCCACGAAAAAGTCAATATTTTCCGGTTCTACAAAGGGCAGTCGCGATGTGAACTGTGACAATGCTTTAAACCGCATCCGCACCCCGGGTGCAATGCTTCCGCCCAGATATTCCCCATTTTCGTTCACAAAATCAGCCACCAGACAAGTACCCGCCATGATGGACAAAACGTTTCTATTAGGATATAATGTGTTGGCTCCCACCGCGTTGGCAATCCTGTCGGTGCCTAAACTCTCTGGTGTGGCGTATTGTAAACGGATAGGCAGACGGCAATTGGAGGAAAATCGAATCACTTGAGTTCTTTCCTCTAGCCAGCGCAACACCAAACCGTCTTTTTCTCTTACTGAAGAGACAATGGCACGTTTAATGGGATATTGGCTGAAAAGATTTTCTAAAAATGAGATTGGAATTATACTTTCAGAAAAAAGATCTACAAGAGCACCTTCTTCTGAAAAAACAGCCGATTTTTGTAACGTATTTCCTATATCAATAACTAAATCCATCGTTCTCTTGTCGCGTCATCGCCTTTCATCGCTTCGTCGTGTCATCGTCTCTCCTGTTCCGCAAGATATCCACCGCCAGATAAATTGCGTTCCGCATGGACTGCGCATCTGCGATATTTTTGCCGGCAATATCGTATGCGGTGCCGTGGGCGGGGGCAGTATGTACAATAGGCAGACCAGCAGTGAAGCAGACACCGTCCTTGCCCAGCAGCTTGAACGGAATCATACCTTGGTCGTGGTACATGGCCAAAACCGCATCGAAACGGCTGTAGGCACCCGATGCGAAAAAGCCGTCTGCCGAGAATGGACCGAAAGCGTTAATTCCGTTATGGAACGCTTGGTTCACAGCGGGTTGGATAACATCGCGCTCTTCCGTTCCAAGCAATCCGTCATCGCCGTTGTGCGGATTTAGGGCAAGAACGGCAATTGTGGGGTTGTTAAGAGCGAAATCTTTTTTCAAGGAAAGATTCAGGGTTTCAATCTTTTGCAATATCTTTTCTGAAGAGATATTTTCGGCAACCGATCTGACGGGTACATGGTTGGTGACAAATCCCATGCGAAGATTTTCGCTCACCAGCAACATTAGGCAAGGATTATCTTTACCTCCAAAATAATGGTTGAAAAACTCGGCATGGCCCGGGAATGTGAATTTTTCAGATTGGATGTTGTTTTTGTTCATGGGGGCTGTCACGACGGCGTCTATCAGTTTGTTTTTCAGGTCGCGGCCTGCGGCATATAGGGAACGTTCTGACATTTGTCCGGCAATTTTCGTTGAGGTTCCCAACTCTAATTTCACCTCTTCTTCGTAGAGATTGATAAGGTTGGGGCGTTTTGTGGAGAGTTGTTCCGCTGTTTTGGTGAACTGGAAATTAAAATCGGGCATTTCCATATATTTCTTGTGGTAGGAGGCCACTTTCGACAACCCATAGACTACTGGGGTGCAGATTTCCATTATCCTATTGTCACTCAACGACTTAATTATTACCTCATAGCTAATGCCATTGATGTCGCCTTGCGTGATTCCAATCACAAAATTTTTATTTTCAGCCATAAACCAAGAATTTTAACGGTGGCAAAGATAATAAAAAAGTAGAGACGTTGCGCGCAACGTCTCTACAATAAAAATCGGAAACAATTCTATTATTTGTTCACTTGGAATTTCTTGTCGCCGTTGACGAAGAAGTTCACAATTTGGTTGGCAGCGGCCAAGCCGGCGTTGATGTTGGCTTCGGCGGTTTCGGCTCCCTGTTTTTTCGGAGTGGCGAAGAAGCGTTTCTCAAACTTGTTGAATTCGTCCAAAGCATCGGGAGCGATGTCAGTGCAATATTTGAGGTCTTCTCTTTCGGCCATGAGGGCGATGAGTTCTTCCTCATTGATGACTTCCTTTCGGGCGGTGTTAATTACGCAGCCGCCTTTGGGCATAAGACCGACAAGAGCCTTGTTGATAGACTTTTTGGTCTGGTCGTTGGCGGGGATGTGCAGGGAGATGTAGTTACAGTTCTTGTACATCTCTTCGAGAGTGGCGGGAACAACCACACCTTCGGCTTCCATTTTCTCTTTCGGAACGAAGGGGTCGAACGCCCAAACTTCCATGCCGAGTGCGCGAGCTTTTTCAGCCACGAGGCGACCGACATTACCGTAAGCCTGGATACCGACTTTTTTGCCTTTCAGTTCAACGCCAGTGCCGGGTTTGAAGGTGTTGCGGGCCATGTAAATCATCATGCCGAGGGCAAGTTCCGCCACGGCGTTGGAGTTCTGACCGGGGGTGTTCATTGCCACGATGTTGTTGGCGGTGCAGGCGGCAAGGTCGAGGTTGTCGAAGCCGGCGCCGGCGCGCACGACCACCTTGAGGTTCTTGGCAGCATCAATCACTTGAGCCGTCACCTTGTCGGAGCGGACAATCATGGCGTCCACGTCAGCGACAGCAGCATAAAGTTCTTCGGGAGTCTCGTATTTCTCCAGCAGAACTAATTCATAACCCGCTTTTTCCACGATAGCGCGAATGCCATCGACAGCGGCTTTTGCAAAAGGTTTTTGGGTTGCAACTAATACTTTCATTATTATTTTTATTTAGTTAGTGGTTAGTAGTTAGCAGTTAGTAGTTTAGGTCGAATGAACTGCTAACTACTAACTGCTAACTGCTCACTTAATATTATTTGTT
>JAEEKL010000241.1 GCA_016282395.1 Bacteroidales bacterium | reverse complement strand
GTCGTCTCTTCCACCTCGATTGTCTCCGCCATCAAGACGTTGGCGGTGGGTACGGCCGAGGAGGTCCTCATCAGCTTCGACATCCTGTGCGGCGGTGAGGGGCAGTACGACTTCATCAAGCTCTTCCTCGCACCCGTTACCGAGGAGTACCCGGCCTCCAACAGTACGTACGAAGCGACCTACGCTTCCGCCACCAATTCCATGTATGCCTACGACTTCACCGACTATCTGCAGTACTCCAGCTACCACAATCATCCCTACAAGTTCAACCTCACCGGTGGCAATACAGTGCATATCGATGCGGTGATGCCCAATCCGAATCTCTCTCCGGACGTCAACAGTGCGGCGAACTTGGTGTTCCTGTGGCGTAACGACTTCAGCACGGGTACGCAGCCTGGCGCGATTATCACCAACCTTTCCGTGCGGCCGGTCACCTGCCACAAGCCCGGCAGCTTGGCCGTAGGTACGGTCACCGATCACACTGCCCTCATCAGCTGGGTGGCAGGTGGCGGTGAGACGGCTTGGAATCTGGAGTACAAGCCGGAGTCGGCGAGCACCTGGACGGTGGTGCCTGTGACCACGACCACTTACACGCTGACCGGACTCATCCCCGAGACCACCTACTCCGTGCGTGTACAGTCCGACTGCGGCAGCGGTGACCTCTCGGTTTATGCTTACGACTCCTTCACGACGGACACGGCCTTGGTGGCGGATCCGACCGTGGAGACGTTGCCGGCGACCGCTGTCACCTCCGCGTCCGCCGTACTGCGCGGTGCGATTGCCAATCCCGACCAGGTAGTCATCACGTCGCGAGGGTTCGAGTGGAAACCGGTGAACTCCGGCTATGTCACGGTGAATGTGACGGACAACGCAGACACGATGTCGTACACACTGACGAATCTCATCCCCACCTATACCTACACTTATCGGGCGTTCATCGTCTTCGACGGCAACACCGTGTATGGCAATGAGGTGACCTTCACCACGTTGCCTGACGACACGCCCGAGCCGTGTGAGACCCCGACGAACCTGCACGCCTCCGAGTTCGATGCCCACAGCATCACCATCGGTTGGAACGCGAACGGCAATGCCACGGGTTGGAATATCCGCTACCGTGTTGAGAACGGCGATTGGAACAATGCGACCACTACCACCAACTCCTACGTGATGAGTGGTTTGGCTGCCGAAACCGTTTACGAAATCGAGGTGCAGTCCGACTGCGGTGGCGGCAACTTGAGCGACTGGTGCGCGCCTATCCATATCAGCACGACCTACGACGGCATCGCCAGCTGGTTGGAGAACAGCGTGAGTCTATATCCGAACCCGGCTAGGGAGGTTGTCAATGTACAGTGTACAATGAACAATGTACAATTGACAGGGGAGTTGAGCGTGTTTGATGTGTACGGCAAATTGCTGCAAATTGTGCCGATCACATCTGAGATCACACCCATCAACGTCAGCGGCCTCGCCAACGGCATGTACTTCGTGCGCGTGACCACCGAGGCGGGCGCCGTGACGAAGACGTTCGTCAAGAAGGGTTAAGGGTTAGGGTTTAAGGGTTAGGGTTTAAGGTTTAATGAACGGGTACCGGTAATTCTATCGGTATTCGTTTTTCTTTCAGGTAGTTGGTTACGCTGCGCGTAATGAATTGGATACGCTGCGCGTATTATTTAGTGCGCTGCGCGCAGAAATCTGGGAAAATCTGATTAGAAAATCAGAGAAAATCCGATTGATTGCATCAACCATCTAGCCCATAACCCTTACCCCATAACCCACGCTGCAAAGATACAACCATCCGTCCTGTGAAAGCAAGAAAGAAAGTTGAAAACAACTTTCTTTCATCTTTCACCCTTGAATGTCAATGGTTTACGACTGTCAAAATGAAAGCAAAATGTCGTTTTGCTCCTGAAATTTTAAACATTTAAACAGTCATATTCGTATCATTCAACCTTGTACTTGCCATCCACTGCCCCTCTACTTTGCACGCTGCGGGAAAGTTGATTCGCTCCTTCTTCGATGGTGGTTCGCTCGTGAGCGAACTATGTACGAGCCATGTACGAACCACGAGCGAAGCATGTATGAGAGAAGGGCGGTGAATGTTAGTGTTGTCGCGGTCGCACTTCTGGCAGTATATATGCTCAGGGGAAACTACAGTTGATTCGTTGACATCAACGGCTACATTTTTTTTAGAAAATAGTCGTTGTTTCAAAAATATTTGTATTTTTGCGGTGTCGTTTTACCATACAGCGCAGGTAACAAAGACTGTCAGCGTTGATGTTTTTGACAGTGACGTACAATAGGAGACCGAGGTTCTACTTCGGTCTTTTTATTATGTCAAAGGCTGAAAGTAACCATTTTTTAGGCTCACCGTCTTCTCTGTCCTCCAACGCAACAATAAATCTGAAAGTCTCGCTTTCAAACACTTTTTTCTGATTGTCTGATTTCTTCAAATTAAATTGACCAAACTGAACAACGATAGGGACAAAGTCTTCTACATTAAAGCCTAGTCTGTTGATTTCAGATTCGTGTTTGTCAATAATGTGAGACAATCCATATCCTTTATGCTTGATAGGATCTGTAACTTTTCCCCAAACAATATCGATGTCTCCAATATCGCTTCGGTGGAGCGCTGCAATACATTCGCCATCCTTTTTCTCGCGAAGAAATTTGATGGCCTCCTTGGGCTTTCCTGCAAATTGTCTGTATATAGGACCATATTTTCCGATTTCGACGGTTTCGTCTTCAAAAGTTGTTCTCATCATTTATGCTATTAACGTTTTTTTTGTTCAACAACAAGGTGGTGCCAAGTTGTTCAGAACATCGTGGTTTCTGTCTTCTTTATGACAACTGTTATTTTGTCAGTTTGTAGGAGTGTCGCCATTTCTGGCAACCCTTTTAGCGGCAGGAAAGCCGCAGCTCCTATGCCGCTGCAAATATACGACAAAAAGAGATGTTTGACGTGTTGGTTTGAAAAATCTTGTTATGGACTGATGGATAGTGGATTGCTGTGTCTTTGGTAAAAACGATTTAACAATCAATAGTTAATTTTAAGCGTTGATTTTGCATAAAGCGTTCAGGAATCACGCCAATTCCAGATGTCTCTGTCGGATCAAAAGTCCTGCCTCCTCCGTCACTATGCCCCCTGGCGGAATCCCGAACATTCGGCACTGGCGTAATCGAACGAATAAAACATAACCCTGCAACCCCCTTGCCGCGTAACCCAAAAAAGTGTACCTTTGCAGTCCGAATATTGGGGTGATGCCCATGAGTAAAGAACGTTAAACATATTATAATGAAAAGAGAAGGAAAACCTACACAGCATTTCTTCACCTATTACAATCGCACGATTGTGGAGAATTGGAACGCGCCGGCGCTGACCGACTACAACGGCACGCGGAGCTACACCTACGGCGAGATGGCCGCGCAGATGTTCAAGCTGCAGATCTTGTTGGAACAGGCGGGGCTGGGCCGCGGCGACAAGGTGGTGATATGCAGCCGCAACTGCGCCAACTGGGCCGTGTCGCTGCTCTCGATCGCCGCCAACCGTGGGGTCATCGTCTCCATCATGGACGCCTTC
>JAEEKL010000240.1 GCA_016282395.1 Bacteroidales bacterium | reverse complement strand
TTACTCTGTCTTGATGGGTAGCTTAGCAAAGAAGAACGTTGCGCTCAACCGCAAAGCTCTCGCCGACCTCGCGATGAATAATCCTGAGGCATTCAAGGCCATCGTCGATTTGGTAAAATAAACCGACAACGCCGTTTTTTTTAGTTCATTTGTATTTGCTATATACGAAGAGGGAGGTGAGAGCCTCCCTTTTTGTTTGACAATAACAATAACTATAATGGGATAGAATAACGTACAACCCCAAAGTCCTACGTCCTATGTCTTACGTCTTACGTCCTACGTCTCACGTCAGCTTATCACACTCCAATTCGTGTCCCGCTGCATCAGCTTTTCCAACGTCTCGGCGAGACGTTTATGTTCGGGGAGCGTCAAATCCGGATCCTTTTCAAGAATCTGTTGCGCGTAGTTGCGGGTGTAGGCCACCAATTTCTCATCTTTGGTGAGGTCGGCGATCTTGAAGTCCAACATGCCGCTTTGCCGCGTGCCCTGCAAGTCGCCGGGACCGCGCAACTGCAGGTCGAAGTTGGCGATTTCGAAACCGTCGTTGGTTTCCACCATGGCTTTCAAGCGTTTGCGGCCCTCCGTGGAGAGTTCGTACTTGGACATGAGGATGCAGTATGACTGGTTGCCGCCGCGCCCCACGCGCCCGCGCAGCTGGTGCAGCTGCGACAAACCGAAGCGTTCAGCGTTCTCGATGACCATCACCGTGGCGTTCGGCACATCTATGCCCACCTCAATCACCGTGGTGGAGAGCAGAATCTGTATCTGCCCCTTTTTGAAACAGCCCATGGTGTAGTCTTTCTCCTCGGCCTTCATCTTGCCGTGTACCACCCCGATGCTGTATTCCGGCGGCGGGAAGCTGCGTTCGAAAGCCTCGTAACCCGCCTGCAAGTCCAGCAAATCCAGAGCCTCGGACTCCTGAATCAACGGATACACGACATATACCTGCCGGCCTTCCGCAATCTGCTTTTTCAGGAAACCGAACATTTTGAGACGGTCTTTTTCGTAAAAATGGCTTGTGACGATGGGTTTTCGCCCCGCCGGCAGCTCGTCGATCACGGAAACGTCCAAATCTCCGTAGAGTGTCATGGCGAGGGTGCGCGGGATGGGCGTGGCCGTCATCACGAGAATGTGCGGCGGAACGGCACCGCTCTTGCGCCACAGCTTCGCCCGTTGCTCCACCCCGAAACGGTGTTGCTCGTCAATCACCACTATACCTAACTTATTGAAAATCACGTTGTCTTCAATCAGTGCATGGGTGCCAATGAGGATATCGACCTGTCCGTTCTGCAAGTCGGTGAGCAACTGCTTGCGTTTCGCCGTTTTGGTGGAACCCGACAAGAACTCCACGCGCAAGTTCAACGGTTCCAGCTGCTTGCTGAGTTTCTCGTAGTGCTGGGTGGCCAAAATTTCGGTGGGTGCCATCATGCAAGCCTGATAGCCGTTGTCGATAGCCAACAACATGCTGAACAACGCGATGATGGTCTTGCCGCTGCCTACATCGCCCTGCAGCAGCCGGTTCATCTGGTGACCGCTGCCCACGTCGCCCCGGATTTCCCGGAGCACCCGCTTCTGCGCGTTGGTCAGGTCGAAAGGCAGGCACTCTTTGTAAAACCTGTTGAAATTTTCTCCCACATGCTCAAACACATACCCCTCGAAACGGTTTGTGTTGATCAGCTTGAGTTTCAGTAGTTTGAGCTGCGTGAAGAACAATTCGTCGAACTTCAGCCGGAGCGTGGCCTGCGAGAGCTTCTGGTTGTCTTCAGGATAATGGATATTGACAAGGGCATCACGAAGTGACATCAGGTGCAGCTCCTCCACCATCTCCTTGGGCATCGTCTCCGGAATAATGTCCTTGACCTGGGCTAGCAGGTTGGCGGTCAGTTTTGACATCGCCTTGGAGTCCAACGACTTCTTCTTGGCGGTTTCGGAAGTGTTGTACAGTGGCTGGAACCGCAGCGAGATGGGCGAACTCTCCTGCTGAGCCGGGTCGATAAGCTCCGGGTGGGTGATGTTCCATTTTCCGTTGAAGAGCGTGGGCTTGCCAAAGATGACGAACTCGGTGCGCGACTTCAGCACGTCCTGCACCCATCGGATGCCGTTGAACCACACCAATTCTATAGAACCGGTCTCGTCGGTGAAGACCGCCGTGAGCCGTTGCGCCCGCATCTGCCCGACAATACGCACATTACGGATGGTGCCGCGCAAAAGGATAAAGCCGCCATCGTTCACAATGTCGCTCACGTGATACACGTGCGATTTGTCAATGTGGCGGTATGGGAAATAATAGAGTAAATCGTTGAATGTCTGGATGTTGAACTCTTTGCGGAGTACTGCACCGCGCTTTTCGCCCACGCCTTTCAGGAATTCGATGGGCGTTTGCAGTAAATCTGTCTGTTGAGTGGTCATGGTTTGTATGTTTTGGGGTTTATACTATACTGTGTTTTCAATTCTTTAAATTTTGCCGCAAAGATACATTATTTTTGAAACGGTGTGATGCACACACCCAAAATTCCGTATTACTTATTTCCCATCAAAGGGTGTTCTCGTCCATTGAAATCCCCTCTGAAAAATCCCTGAAGAAATCGTGGCGGAGGAGCTTGGAGATGCGCACGAGCATGTCGGTGTCGATGCTGGGACGTTTGAACATCTTATAAACGTCGCTGCGCTCGCGGTGGATGGCACCAGAGAACCAGGTCACCGAGCGGCCTTGCGCCTTCAGCTCCGCCTGTATCATCCTGCCTATGTGTATGGTGGCCATATTGATGTCTTTCCCTCCGAGCAAAAAAAATCGTGAACTTCTTGTTATTCGTACCTGAGGTTCTGGACGTACCTATACCACAAACAAAGAAAGCCCACGATTACTCGCGAGCATTTCCACTTTCTTTTGTGGTATTGTACTGAAATTGTCCAGATTTCAGGTACCAAAGAAAAGCGAAAACGCTTTCTATACCAATATGTTCAGATGATCTGTTATACCGCTGTATGGAATGATTGGTGAAACAATCCGTGAATTACAAGCGGCAAAGATAACAAAAATCCCGATAGTCGGGTAGTAAAAATGCGATGAGGAAATAGCATCGTGGAACGCTTTCCCTGCTGAACTTTCAGCCCTGACGACTGCTTCGCGAACGTAGCAACCAGACAAACCGACACGACCAGCAAATGCACCATTCCGTTTGGCCACCCTCCACAACCGGAAACAACCCGCATTGCCGAAAACCACTTCACCAACGTTAAAACGATGCCTTGACCGGCAAAACGGAAACTCCGTCTCGCAAGGGCTCCTAACATCATCGCTTCATCGCCTCATCGTCCAATTTCTCGCGAAACCACGACTCCAAAATTTACAATTGCAATACTAATAGTTAATGTAAAATTTGTAAACAATTGATTCCCAGCGAGAAAAAAATTACGCAAAACCCTTGACAAACGGGATGTTTTGTTGTATCTTTGTCATCGGAAATGCGGTTGAACAATGGGGCATTTGTGTTCCCGTTTCAGAGACGCGCCATGGCACGTCTCTGCGGACTACCGTCAGACCAGAACGAACAAAACAACAAACCTAAACAAAAAACAATGACAAAAAAGAAAACAAAAAGAAAGTCCAAGACTGAATCATTGGTAAACATGGTGAACAACAGACGGATTGACCTGACTCCCGAGCAGGTGGACACAATCATCACAGAGCGAGGGCTCGTGTTTATAGACCCGCTCTCCGATTTCGGTTTCAAACGGTTGCTCGGCATGGAGCGGACCAAGGACATCACCATTCATCTCCTCAACACTTTCATGAGTGATGACACGGGCGTGATCACCGACATCACCTTCATCTCGTCAGAGCAGGTCGGGCTGTTGCCGGGAAAGAAGAAAGTTCGCCTGGACATCCACTGTAAAACGCAGAACAGCGACCATATCATCATAGAGATGCAACGTGAGCGGCAGTTGTTCTTTGTCAGACGGCTTCGGGCATATCACAGCCACTCTACAATCAGCGGCGTGAAAATCGGTGACACGGTGTATGCGACTGTGCCGAAAGTGTTCTCCATAAGTTTCATGGAGAAAGACATGCCCGAATTCAAGGGCAAAAACAGGTTCCTTTGGAAAGTTTATCCCAAGGATGACGACAACGAAATATTTTCTAAAGAAAATGTTTGGTATTTTGTAGAATTGTGTAAATTTGCCGCGCAGTTGGAAACATTGGATTTGACCGATGAGAAGAACCGCTGGCTCTACATGCTCACCCATGTGGCGGACATCGGCGAGAATGAAGTTCAAGGGATGGCCCCGGTTTACCAACGGTTTTACGAAGAATGCCGAATATCAAACCTTAATGAAATGGAAAAGAAAGAATACGTGACGAGTGTGTTGGAGTACGACGATGTGCGGGAGTC
>JAEEKL010000239.1 GCA_016282395.1 Bacteroidales bacterium | reverse complement strand
TTAACCATTTTCTTCCATTTTACAGGCAGTATAAATTTATCCCAAATATCTTCAATTCAAAACATCATTCTTAAGGATTTAATAAAAATAAATACAATTGATATTATGAAGAAGATTTTTATGCTTTTCGGAGCCTTGATGGCCATCCTGAACGCGGCAACAGCACAGAACTGCCCCTTCAGGATAAGAACCGAGGTAACTCCCGCCACCTGCTACAACAACGGCAAGGTATTGGTGATCCCTGTAGACGATGCAGGTAACGAGCTGACCATCCTCCCTGACAGCTTGTTTGACGAGCTGAATCCGGGCAACGGTCTCTCTGGCATCAAATACTGCTACAAGAACCTGTATTCGCCGACGGACACAGCCGAACAGTGCCAGTATGACCCCTTGATGGTCTTGGACACCGGCACCTACGTCATCCATGCCGAGGTGTTCTGCTTTAACCCGACGCAGTCGGGCGACGATCGTTACACCGTTTTGAGTGATACGGATACGGTGGTCATCACCACCTCGTACGTTAAACCGAAGGTGAACGTGATTGAGCAGGATGCTTTGACGGCTACCGGCTATGGTACTGTGCCTACGCTGTGGTGCGAGAACACAGGACGGGTACAGCTGCGTATTTATGACGGGGCCTTCCCTTACATGATCCGTATCTGCAACGCGGACACGGTGCCTGTTGACACCATCTATTTCTATGGGAACCAATACACGGGTACGAACCAGAGCAGGTATGACTATAAGGAGTACTATTCAATAGACTCCCTTGCATCTGGAAAATATTTCTTCTTTGTGGAGGACGGGTGTGACTACCACTTGCCGCGAGTGTGGCAGGAGGTCAGGGAGGTGCAACCGCCAAAGATTACTAACATCAACTGGTATGCATGGTCCGGCTCTTACGCTGACTCCAATATCATCAGAACCCAGATTACGGTGAATCTCCCCAACGCCTACTACAACAAGCCGGAATACGTGCAGTTCCGTTTCATCCATGAGAACATCAACGGCATCACGGACACCACCCCGTGGCAGTATGTGCCTGGTTTGCAAGAAATGTCCACCGGCAACAACACGTTCACATGGAAGGATACGATACATAATGCAAACGGCTATTGTGACATCTACGGGAAGAAGATTACTTTCCAGGCGCGCATGACCGCATGTGGTGACGAGATCAATTTGACCAAGTATCACATCTGGAACAAACCGACCTATTTCTATACCGATAGCGTCTGGGTGCCTGATTACACATGGCCGTATGCGGCAGTGTATGATTCTTGTGGTTATTGGGGCGGTTACGACACCTCATTCGGTCACATGGAACCAGTCATCTATTTTTATAACGGAAATGAGTATTGGGATAGACAAACGGATGCAACCACTTCCCAAACGGGCAATAACTATCAAGTGACCTATCCCATTTACTGGGTCTATACGGATGCGGACGGGTACACGTTGAAAATCGACACGGTGAGGAATGTTACACATGCATCCGACTCGTGGACTTCGTATTCATCCCCGCATTCGACACATCCGGCATCGCGTTTGAGAGCCGAGGATATCTATCCGAAATATGGTGAAATTACAGACTCCTTGCTTGTGATTCCTGTCACGAGAACCTTGTACAACGCACAAGGTTGCCCGATATACACCCGTACGGACAACATCAAGTTCAGGAAAAGATGGAGATACACCACAGCAGCACGATATACTCAGTATTGGTCTTCCAATTATGGTCAAAGCTATTATGACTATTGCTGTCAAAATGAGAGGTATGTTTACGTGTATGGTGGTTATTTAAACAATATATACATGGATAGTACAATCGTAGAATTGTATGAAAGCCCATTAGGGAACAAGTACAATTTCAGGGCTGTCTATCATTTGGACACGCACAGTTGGACGTATGAGAAGGACAGCATTTCCAACTTGGCACGATTGTCATTCTCAGGATATAGCGACATTTATATGTATGACTATTGTCTGCCCTCAGGATTGTACAAGTACAGAATCATCACCAAGTGTGACACCTTTTATACTTCAACCCATCCGGGCTTTAACGACACATACTCATGGTTTTACGATGAGCCGGAATACGAATTGACTTATGAATGCACGAACCTTACCATTAAACCGAAATACAAATACTTTTACCATCGAACATACAACAACAGTAAATATTACCAACATCCAAACGGACAGTATTACTGGGATGTGTATGACTCTGTCGAGAGAGTCAATCCAAGGTTCAGAATCATTAAGAATTTGACAGGCAGCACCACGACATTCAACTCGAACTACCGCTATCTTGGGGATTCCTTGCGGGTGACGGGTGCCGGCACTTACGTGATAGAAATCACACCCAACATCGATTTTACTACCAGCTATTGTACGCCGCCAGTCCTTTATGACACTGTGACCTTCGACGGTGGTACGGTGGCGTTCAAGTATGCCTACAGCTGGGTGTGCGATGAAAATGCGGATGTTGGCTTTGTGCGTGTGAAAGCGCACGAGGGTACTGCCCCCTATAACTACACGCTCTATTCCGGACCGAACAAGACCGGTACGATTTTGGGACAGAACCAGACCGGTGTTTTCGATATGGTGCCGGTTCATGCGGGACAGGTGGTGTCGTGCTATGTGGAAGACCAGTGTGAGGCATCGTTCTGGATTGACATCACGGTCTGGGACATGGAGCATATCAAAAAAGCGTGGTTCTTGGACGGTCTGCAAGTGACCGATGCCTGCGAGGGCAGTTATGTGGACCTTTACGCAATCGGATTGGACGAGAGTGTGTCTTACCATTGGACGGGTCCTGGCGGATTTGAGACCTTCACTAATTCAACCAGAATCTTCCTCCCGCGCAGCGCAGATACAGGGTATTACAAGGTGGAAATCCTGAACACCGGGTGTAGTAACCTCATCGCCTCCGACAGCGTGAAGGTGAATGTGATACCCGCACCGAGGGTGACGATTCTCAGAGACACTACGGTTTGCCCTGGCGAGGAAGTGGAGGTATGGTACCGCACCGAAGGCGAGGGGGACGTGCATTACACCATCGCCTACGATGAGAACTCGGCCGTGACCGAATCACAGCACACGAATGATGATTCGCTGACCTTTGTGGCTTTGGCGCAACGAATTTTCTGGGTAAAGGAGGTGGAGGATGACCGATGCCGCTACACCATCCCAGAAGACACGGTGATCATCAATTTGGTCTCGCATGTGGCATCTGCTTGTGATGTCATTACCGAATCGGATCCGATCTGCCGGGCAGAAGACGGGGTGACGTATGCCTCTTCAGTGCTGCCGGTTCCTTATTATTTAAAATGGTATCGCGACTATGAGCAGACCGAATTGCTGCGTATTGATACTATAGACGATGCCTCGTTCAGATCCCCATTTAATTTCACGGGCCTTACGCAGGATACTTCCATTTATGTGACGGCCTACAATGCTGACTATTGCGAGAACCGGTACGGAATGGTGGTGAATTGGTTAGACATGACGCAAGGAACTTCCGTACTCCGTTGCGCACAAAGCATACGTTTCTATGACGATGGAGGTTTGAACGCCAACTATTCTCCTAATATGGATGCCAAGCGTGTGTTCATCACGGAAGACGGTCAGCCGATCACCATCTCTTTTGAGATGTTGAATTTGCAGCCCACGTATGACCATATATATATATTTAATGGTAACACGACCAACACGGATTCCATGATTGCCCATTATTCGGGCAACTATACGGGCAATCTTCCCGCTCCCGTTGTCTCCAGTCACGACACTATGACGGTGTGGTTTTTGTCGAATGGTAACACGCAGACGGCCGGTTGGGTGGCCACGGTGAGTAACAACCCGCGCCCTGCGGCGGCTTCTATCCATGTTTTTGACACAGTGGTCAGCACTATTGCGGATGCTTCGGTGCATATCCGTTATGACGGCAATGCGGAGGTCACGGCCACGGTCACTGGCGGTAGGGGAGAGCAATACCAATATGTTTGGCAGAAATCCACCGACAACGGTGCCACTTGGGAGGATGTGGAAACCCAGGTGTTGGCCTCGGATACGTCGGTGTTGGTTTTGGAGCACAATACGCAACCCACGTTGGTTCGTGTGACGGTAACGGATGCCTCCACGGACGCCTGTATGGGTACTTCCACCGTGCAGGTGGCTCTTCCTGTTGCGCATATCAAGTTGGCCTTGGAGGTGAGTGTTCCCGATGTGCCTCACTGCTCGCAGGACTATCCTGTCACGGTGACCGTCCGTAACTATGGTCAAGGCACTGCTGACAGTGTGTGGGCAAAAGTGAAACTGCCTGCTAACGTGGATTTCGTTAATCAGGCCGACTCTATGCTCTTCCTCGGTGACATGCCCGGCGGCATGGTGATTGACACGGTGATCAACGTGCGCAGTTACATTGTCCAAAATACAGCCAGTGCCCATCCGGTGAAGGCGCAGATCTGGTATTGTGTGGAGGCCGACTCCGTGCCCACTGTCACTTATGGTGACTGGGACTGGAACGGAGCCCCGAGACAGATTGACGAGGATGTGGATACCATGCATGTGATGCCGTTCTTTACTTTGGATGATTACTCTATTGTGGGTTTCGATGATACGGTCTGTTATTTGGGAACGGCAATTCTTCATGCATCTTCTAATCAGACTGGCACGCAGTATATACGCTGGTTCGGCGACAGAGCTTTGCGCAACCAACTCAAGATAGACACATTGGTCGCTGGACAGTTCTCCGAGTATGAATTGGATAGTCTGAGAACGGTTACCACGTTGTATGTGACGATTGAAAGTGAGGATTTGTGTCCGGCAGTGCTTGCGGGTGCCGTAGATGCGAAACTCAATGCATCAGAGACTCAAATTGTGTCAATGACAAATGGACAAACCTACTTGGGACTCTCTGACAAGGTTCGTTTTTATGATGCGGGCGGATCAGGAGGCAATTATAACAATAACGAAGACTTTACGCATACCTTTATCACCGGAGCCGGTGAGGTGGCGTTGCGTTTGAATTCCATTAGCATAGGTAATGCTGGGGATGTGCTGACCATTTATGACGGTCCGACAGCATCGGGCATTCCGCTTACACAGATTACATCGAGTGTCAGTTCAGCCATGATTTACACGAGTACCACAGGTGCGCTGACTTTGCGTTGGCACTCTGACGGCTCCAGCGTGGGATCGGGTTGGAATGCCGATGTGGTG
>JAEEKL010000238.1 GCA_016282395.1 Bacteroidales bacterium | reverse complement strand
TCCGCTGAAGAACCGACCAGACCCTCTACCATGTGTCCCGTGACACCGATGAATTCTATTGAAATGCGCCTGATCGATGCATTGGTCTCCGCAAACATCTCTTTGACTTGCCTGTCGGTCTCTTTCATCCGACTGTCGAATTCCTCTCTGCTCTCTTTTAGCCCTCTGTCGAACTCCTCCCTGCTCTCTTTTAACCCTCTGTTGAACTCCTCCCTGCTCTCTTTCAACCCTCTGTTGAACTCCTCCCTGCTCTCTTTTAGCCCTCTGTTGAACTCCTCCCTGCTCGCTTTCAACTCCCTATTGAACTTCTCCTCGCTCTCTTTCATCCGTTTTTCGAACTCCTCCCCGCTCGCTTTCAACTCCCTATTGAACTTTTCCTCACTCTCTTTTATCTGAGCAGAGTTCTCCTTTACAAGCCTCCAAGTCTCTTTGAGTTCGTTTTCGCGCTCTTCCTGTTTGATTTTCGAGGCTTCCGTAAGCTGTGCGATTCGGTCCAGCCGTTCGTCAATGCTTTTCATGCGACGATCATGTTCCCTGCGGGAGATTTCCAAACTCTCATCGCGTTCGCTGATTTTACGGGTCTGTTCGGTGGCTTCCATACGCATTTTGTTGATCGTCAATTCGTTTCTGTCTATTCTTTTGGTGTTCTCCAACACCATCTGCCGTAATTGCGGCACTTCTAATTCTAATTGTGATACTTCTTCCTTCATGGTCTGTAAATTTTAAACTAAACATGCCGCAAAGATAAAACAAATAATACTTTTTGTCAACACTTTTTAGAAAAAATTTTTATTGCTGAATATCAATAAATTAGATTTTTATATTGAAAATATTTTAACAATTTTTTGTAAATAATGTTTTCAGATTTCGCAGATTCTCGAAAGATTCGCCGCAAAACCGACTCGACCAACCCATCTCTATTCCGTTTGGCCACCCTCCTGAACCGAAAACGACACGCAATTCATGTTGACAAACAACAATAAAAACCCTTCGCATCATCAGTCTCACGCGATGAGGCGATGAGGCGACGAATCAACCGCGTCAGCGGTTGCATGTCTGTAGCCGGATGCGGACGGGGTCCCCATTATTTTGAGAGAAGGTCCGGACACGGGGTTCGCGGCGAGGGAGAATGTTGGAACGAGGGAATTGGGTGCTTCGCCGCGAAACGAGGATATGTTGCGGACGAGCGTGCGTTAGGGATTGAAGTGGAAATGTTTTTGGCAGGGATGCGTTCCCTGGCGAAACAGAGGTTCCGCTTGACGCTTCGCGTCTCGCGGAATGGTAGTGTGTGTTAAGCCAAAAACATTGAAACGGAAAGCCCGACGGCGCGCCTTTCAATGGTTATCGGTTATGGGTTATTGGTTATTGAGGGGGATTCGGGACTTTGGTGGAGAATGGTGCTAGGCGCGCCGGAACGCCCAAATAAAAAAAAGATGCGTGAACCCTGCTATGTCTATAGTCTAAGTCTAAGTTATAGTTATTTTGAGTACTTTTGCCGCGTCGAAAATCAATTTGTGATTTGTGACTTGGACTATAACAAATAACTATAACCAAAACCAAAACCATTATGAGAAAAAACCTATTCATTATGCTCAGCATTATTGGTGCCAGCACTTTAGTCTGGGCGCAACAAAGCAACGTGCCGGAAGCCGCACGGCAGGAGACCATCCAGTACCTCAGCCAGCGCTCCAGCATCCCGAAGCACATCATCGAACGAGGCGTGCAACAGGCGGCCTCATTCTGGACGGAGAAAGACGGCACGGCCAAGGAGTTTGCCAAATTCTGCCAAGAGCATTACTGCAAAGACCTGAACGAGAAAACCGCGCTCTTTGAGCGGCTCTGTCAGGATTTCGAGATCATTTACGGCCATAACAATCGCATTTCTATTGATTTGCAACGGCCTGAACAGGTGACAGGCTACCCCAAGACGATGGTGGACGAGATGTTCAGTGCCTACAACAGCATGGCCCACTTCGAGGAGGACATGTTCGCGAGCAAGGCTGCCTTTGTCATCATGCTGAATTTCCCGCACTTCACCTTGAAGGAGAAGAACAATAACGGGCAGAAATGGTCGGAGCTGGAATGGGGTTTCGTGCGTCTCGGCGACCTCTTCACCTCGCGCATCCCCGCCGACGTGCAGCAGCGGGTCAGCAACGTGGCGGCCGCCGCCAACCAGTACATCGACAACTACAACATCGACATGAAGCAGGTGGGCAGCTACACCAACCAGTTCTACTGGAAGTCGTCCCTGCCCCTCATCTCCCACTGGGGCTTGCGCGACGAGCTGAAAGCGGCCTACGCCGACCCGGTCAACGGTGTGAAGAAGCAGGAGGTGATTTACGACGCGATGACCCGTATCATCGCTTGCGACGTCCCGATTGAGGTTATCAAAAAAGACATTTCTTTCGCTTGGCATCCTTCCACCAACCAACTCATGCTCAATACGATAGAGTATATTTCCGAGGGAAAGGAGAAACCGCTTCGTTACCAATACATCCTTGATTTCTTCCGCGCCGAGAAAGCGGCGGACGAGTACTGCCTCGGCAAGCGCAACTTCATCGAACGCAGATTTGAAGACGATTACGAAATCACCGTGGAGGAGGCCGAAAAACTTTTCACTGACTTGCTCTCCTCGCCGCTCGTCAAACAGGTGGCCAACCTGATTTCCAAACGGTTGGGCAGAAAACTCCAGCCCTTCGACATCTGGTACGACGGCTTCAAGAACCGCAGCAACCTCGACCAAAGCTACTTGGACGACATCGTCCGCAAGAAATACCCGACGAAGGAGGCTTTTGCGCAGGATCTGCCCAACATCATGCAGAAATTAGGATTCCCGAAGGAGACCATCGACTTAGTGTGCAACAACGTACATGTGGACGCTTCTGTGGGTGCGGGCCACGCCATTGAATCCCGGATGAAAGGCGACCCGTGTATGCTGCGCACGCGCATCGGCGAGAACGGCATGGACTACAAGGGTTACAATATCGGGGTGCATGAGTTCGGGCATAATGTGGAGCAGACCATCACGCTCTACAACGTGCCCAACTACTTCCTGAGCGGCGTGCCCAACACCGCCTTCACCGAGGCGCTGGCGTTCGTTTTCCAAGGCAAGGACGTGGAGCTTCTCGGTGTCAAGCAGAACGCTGGCAAGAACAGTGAGGAATTGGAAGCGCTCGACCTGTTCTGGAGCTGCTACGAAATCATGGGTGTCGCGCTCACAGAACTGAAGGTCTGGCAGTGGCTATATGACCATCCGGGCGTTTCCGTCGGCGAGCTCAAAGAGGCGAATCTCCGCATTGCCAAAGAGGTCTGGAACCAGTATTACGCGCCAGTCTTCAAAGTGTCGGACCAGACCATATTAGCGGTCTATTCGCACGCCGTCATCGACCCGCTCTACCTTGCCGCCTACCCCATCGGACATCTTATCGACTACCAGTTAGAGACCTACTTCCGTGACAAGACCATCGGCCCGGAAGTCATCCGCATGTACAAGCAGGGGCGCGTAACCCCGAAACTGTGGATGCAGCGTTCCCTGAACAGCGAACTCTCCGCCCAGCCGCTACTCGACGCCACCGAGAAAGCCCTGAAAGTCGTCAAATAAGTGCGAATGATTATTCGCACCCACTTCTCCCATATCCCGTAATATCTCCTGTGGAATGGCGAAAACATAATTTAAGTTTTGCAAGCTCTTTTTTGTTACAGCTGTTGGCGTTTTTTCGTGATTTTCCGTTGGAGATTCCGCTCTCTCACTACGTTCGCGGCGGAATGGTGCGCACCTCCGTATGAGACCAAGGGAAAGAAGATGGGCGGCGGGGAAATAGCTGCCGTTGCCTGAAGTTTCACGACCGCCGCCCATCTTTTTCCCCCTTTTTCCTTGAATGTGGCGCACCATTCCGTTTGGCCACCCTCCCCTAACGGAAACAACACGCATTTCCGAACCCCACTACATTAACGTTAACGCGAGGCCTTGCACGGCCAAACGGAAACTGGAACTCGCAAGAGCAGGCTCTTTTTGGACACGAATTGTCACGAATTCACCACGAACTAACCATAAATATTTATCGCCTCATCGTTTTTCATCACCTCATCGCAAAAAAGGCGCAGCCTCCGGCCACGCCCTTATTCTGCGTCAACATTGTACATTGTACATTGTACATTGAAAAAAGGTCAAAACCGGTTGGCCTCCTATCGTCGGCCTTCCGATTTTGGATAATGTTCTTTTTAATCGCGGAGGCAGCGGACGGAATATCCGTAGATCTTGCCGCCGCCATACCTGCCCACGTGCGGATTGTCGTAGTGCAGTTCGCGTCCCCACACGATGGAATTGTTTTCTTGAGTAGAAGACCAGAAGTTGGCGTAGTAGCCAGTGCCGACGAACTCGTTGTTCCAGCCGCCTGCCGGAACTGCTGTAATTGTAGTAATATGGCTCGGTTTCGCTCATATTGGAACCGCCATCAGGAATATTCGCGCCATTCGCGTATTTCGTGGTGCGAAGGTTCTCGCGCATCCAGCACTGGTCGCCGATTTGCACCGTGAAGTAATAATTACCTTGCACATCCACCGCTTTGGCCGCTGTACATGACGGCTTCGACACCATGTCAATGCTTAACGCAAATCCTGTTCTAACAACACTCCCGTCTGTTTTGAACCGTATGGTGACAACATTTTCAGAGGTGTAGATGGGTTCTGTGATGGTTCCATTACCACCTAACTTCACTATGGTATTTGCTCCGACAGCACTGGCTCCGTTGTATATAAGAAAAGTAGATTCAATGAATCAACGATGAATAAATTATTGCGTGCACAAGTTGGACAGGAGAGGGCACGCGGGACACAGATACCTCCACAGCCGCGCCGGAACGCCCAAATAAAAAATGAACAACGCTGTGGTGATTACGGATTTCCGAACACCCTTGCGGCGTTTGGAATTTTTATATTTTTGCCCGCATCAATGTCAATAACCTATAACCCATAACCCATAACCATTCCAATGGCAGACAACGAAGTGAAAAAACTGGCTGGACAGACGGTCATCTACGGCGGCAGCACCGTGCTGGCGCGGCTCCTCAACTACCTGCTGGTTCCGATTCACACTTACGTCTTCCCTAACGCGGCGGACTACGGCGTGGTAGGCGAACTCTATGCATGGACGAGCCTCTTCATCGTGATCCTAACCTACGGTATGGAGACCGCCTTCTTCAAGTTTTCGCAGGACGACAACCTCAAAGACCGCGTCTATACCACCGTGGTAGGGTCGCTGTTCGTCACTTCCACCCTTTTCATTGTGCTCTGCTCGGTCTTCGTGCAACCCATTGCAGACTGGCTGCGCTACCCCGACCATCCCGAATACGTGCGCTGGTTCGCCATCATCATTGGTGTGGATGCGCTGACCTCCATCTTTTTCGCACACCTGCGGTTCCTGAACCGTCCCATCCGATTCGCGGCGGTGAAGATCACCAACATTCTCGTCAATGTGCTGCTCAACCTCTTCTTCCTGCTGCTCTGTCCGTGGCTGCTGCAGAAGAACCCCGATTCAGCCTTCGTCAATGCCATCTATAACCCGGAGATCGGGGTCGGCTACATCTTCATCGCCAACCTCGTGGCCAGCGTCGTCACCCTGCTGATGCTCTTCCCTGGCATCCTCAGACAGAAGTTCGTGTTCGACTGGTCGTTGTGGAAGAAGATGTTCCGCTACGCCTTCCCGCTGCTCATCTTTGGCCTCGCCGGCATCGTGAACGAGACGATGGACCGTGTTCTGCTCAAGCGGCTGTCGCTCGCCGACGACCCGCAGGCCTCCGTGGGCATCTATAGCGCCTGCTACAAGATTTCCATCCTGATGACCATCTTCATCCAGGCTTTCAAATATGCTGCCGAGCCTTTCTTCTTCCGCAAAGCTAAAGACCGCGACGCCAAGGAGACTTACGCGCAGGTGATGACCTATTTTGTGCTGGTATGCTCGGTCATCTTCGTCGGCATCATGCTCTACATTGACCTCGTGCAATATTTCGTGGGACCGGGCTACCGCGAGGGTCTGCCGATTGTCCCTATCCTGCTGATGGCCAACCTGTTCCTCGGAATTTTTTACAATCTTTCGATTTGGTACAAGCTTACTGGGCAGACCAAGTTCGGGGCCTACATTGCTATTTTCGGGGCGGCCATCACGCTGGGACTCAACTGGCTGCTGATCCCGCGCATCGACTACATGGGTGCGGCCTGGACCACTTTTGTCTGCTATCTCTCCATGATGGTGGTCTCTTACCTCCTCGGCCAGAAATACTACCATGTGAATTATGACCTCAAGCATATCCTTTTCTATCTGTTCTTCGCCGTAGCCGTCTATGGGCTGAGCATCGGTGTCAACCAACTGTTTGGCATAGAAAAGGTTTGGGTGCGATTGGTGGTGAACACAGTGATCTTAGCCGGATATTTAGGTGTGCTGGCGAAGATGAATTGGGGGGAAATTAAGAAAATGATGGGAAGGTGATTATTCTTTTCTTCGAGCCATGGAACATGTTCTACTGCATTACCTTGAAGTAAATTTCATCACATAATCTCCTTATTCCCATACGCATTTTCAAACTCCGTCCTCGCCATGATGGAGCGGCCTAATGTCGCCTCGTCGGCATATTCCAGTTCCTCGCCCACGCCGATGCCGCGCGCAATGGTGGTGATGGTAGGGACCTTGTCCTGGATATTCTTGTAGATGAAGAAGTTGGTGGTGTCACCCTCCACAGTGGCGGGAAGCGCAAGGATAACCTCCTTCACTGGCTCATTCGCCACACGGTCGAAAAGCTGCTGGATGGTGAGCTGCTGGATGCCGATGCCGTCCATCGGGGAGATAACCCCGCCAAGAACGTGGTAAACCCCCTGGTATTGATGGGTATTCTCAATGGCGATGACATCACGGATGTCCTGCACCACACAGATGACCCCGCTGTCTCGTTTCGGGTTGGCGCAGATATCGCAAATCTCGTGGTCGGAGATGTTATGGCAACGCTTGCAGAAGACCACCTCGCTCTTCAGTTTGTTGATGCGGTCGGTGAGCAGCGTCACGTTGGCTTCGTCCTGCTTGATGAGATGCAGCGCGAGACGCAGCGCAGAGCGTTTCCCGATGCCCGGCAGCTTCGAGATTTCGTTAACAGCGTTTTCTAAATTTTGGGAATACAGGGAAATCATTCTTCTTCGGGATCAAATATGAGAGTGGAAAAACGGTTGAGGTCAAAAATCTCGTTGGCGGTCTCGCAAAGTTCCTCGGCAGTGATTTTCTCCAACGTCTGGATATTTTCGTCCATGTTGCCCACCTCGTCATAGAAAAGGGCAAGATGCCCGGAGGCGAGCAGTTCGTTGAGCTTGCTCTCCTGTGCGAGCGCGAGTTGTCCGATGTACTGTTTCTTTGCGTAATATAGTTGCAATGTGCCTAATTTCTGCCGTTTTAGCTTTTCCAATTCATGTCGCACAAGCTCCAGACAATGGTCGCGTTCGTGAGCATCGCAGCCGAAATAGACCGAGAAGAGACCGCAGTCGGAGAACGGGTTGAAGTAGGATTCAACGGTGTAGGCCAGTCCCTTCTTCTCGCGCACGCTCATGTTGAGGCGCGTGTTCTGCCCCTGACCACCTAAGATGTTGTTGAGCAGCATAAATGGAATGCGCTTGGGATGGCGGATGTCGTAAGCAGGCGCGCCTGTGAGCACGTTAGTCTGCGAAGTACTCTTGCACACACGGCGGGTCTGCGGACAATAGTCGCGGAAAGTCACACGTTTGCGGCAGCCTTGTCTCATTCTGCCATTTCCGAAGTGTTTCTCACAGAGGCGCACCAATTTTTTCGTGCTGATATTGCCCACGGAAGCCAATACCACATTCTCCAAGGTATAGTTCTTGACGATGAAGTCCATAATATCCTCGCGGTGAATATTTTGCACACTCTCCTTAGTGCCGAGAATGGACTTGCCCATATCGTGCCCGTGGAACACTAACGACTCGAAATCATCAAAAATCAACTCCGATGGACTGTCGTTATAGTAGTTGATTTCTTCGAAAATGACGGTTTTCTCCTTCTCTAACTCCCTTTGGGGAAATATAGCGTGGAAAAAGATGTCAGCGAGAAGCTCGACGGCGCGGGGATAATCGGGGGAGAGGAAAGAGGCGTAGAAGTCCGTCTCCTCCTTGGAGGTGCTGGCATTGAGGTCGCCGCCCACACTCTCCATGCGGTTGATGACACGGTAGGCGTTCCGCTTTTCAGTTCCTTTGAAGATGGTATGCTCCACAAAATGCGCCAATCCCGGATGTTGTCCGGGTTCATCGCGCGTACCGGCATCGATGAGGATGCCGAAATGGGAAATGGGGGACGCGGTGGGGATGTGCAGCAGCCTGAGACCGTTCCGCAGTCTTATAACACGGTGCGGCATGGATCTACTGTGACAGTTTGGATAGTATTGATAATATCTTCATTGTAAGGCACTTGAACACGGATGTAGTTGTCCGTGAAGCCAGAGAGCATATCGTCAACCACCTGGGATTCCACCAGCACGGGGCGTTCCTGACCGGCACACTGCTCATAGAAGGCGCGTTTCTTCTCGTTGGATAGGTTGATGAGCCGCTGGGTGCGCTCCTCTTTGACTTCCTCGGAAATCTGATTCTCCATGATGTTGGCAGCGGTACGGGGACGGCGCGAGTAGCTAAAGACATGCATGTAGCTGATGGGTTGTTCGGAAAGGAAGTTGTAGGTCTCCTCGAACTCCTCGTCGGTCTCGCCTGGGAAACCGGTGATGACATCGCAGGCGACGCAGGCATCCGGCATCAACTTCTTGATTTTCTGCACCTTCTCTGCATATTGAGCTGTAGTGTAACGGCGACGCATCTCACTGAGAATGCGGTCGCAGCCCGACTGCAGCGGCAGGTGGAAGTGCGGCATCAGGATATCGTTCTTGGCCACCAACTTGATAATGTCGTCGGTGAGCAACTCGGGTTCGAGAGAGGAAATGCGCACGCGCTCGATAGCTTTCTGTTTGACGATGGCCTTGAGCAGCTTGGTGAAATCCTCGTTGGTGCCGCGCCCGAAGTCGCCAATGTTCACACCGGTGAGGTTAACCTCATGCACGCCTTGATCTGCAATCTCTTTGATGTTCTTAAGCACGCCCTCGATAGTGTCGCTACGGCTCTTGCCGCGGGCAATCCACACGGTGCAGTATGTGCAGTGGGTGTTGCAGCCGTCCTGAATTTTGAGGAACGAGCGAGTGCGGTCGTGAATAGAGTATGTGGCGAAGAAGTTGGGGGTCGGTTTCACCTCGCGGGTCACAACGTAATCGACCACGCTCATCTTGTTGCTGCTGCCGAAGACCTTGTCCACGCCTGCCCAGCGTTCGAGCAGTTCGGGTTTGAGCGCACCGTAGCAGCCGATGAGCATGATGGCCGCCAACGGATTCTCGCGATGGAGTTTGGAAACCAAATTGCGAGTCTTCTTCTCGGCAGAGCCAGTCACTGCACAGGTGTTTACGATGACAATTTCAGGGACACCGCCCTGTGTCCATCCGCGCTTCTCCAGCTCTGCGGCAATCGCCGAAGACTCGCTGAAATTCAGCTTGCATCCTAATGTGTGAATTACAAAGTTTTTCATTATGACTGTTTTTACTATTTTCCCTTAAAAAAAAAACATTCACTATTCACCGCCTATTGTTCATTATTCACAGCCAAAACACACTAATCATCAATCATTTACACCTTGTTTAGAGGCAAATAGCGAGCAAAAAATCAAGCGTGCAAAGATACAATTTTTTTCTGAAGGGCGGGAAATGAATTTTTGTTACATGACATATTCAACCGTCCCCTTGAAAAAGAGGCGGAAAACATTGCGTTTTCGCAAATCATCTTTACTAAAATCTCTCCACTGAATTAGATACCTTACCGCACCCTCCTTTGACTCCCGCCGTAGAGACGCAAAATTTTGCGTCTCTACGATGTACCGTCAGCGCACCTTCACCCTGACTCCCGCCGAATGTGACTGGAACTCCGGCGCGTACATGCACTCGATGTGCGTGATGCCGTTGCTGAAGTCGCCGGACTGCGTGGCAAAGAGAGTGTATTCGAAAACATATTTGCCCTTCGGCATCCAGTCGATGAAGAAGTGGGTGGCGGCGTCTTTGGTGGACTCGTAATACCACAACCCATTCTGGTATTTGTACTGCGAGAAGACGTTGACGGGCTCGAAGGTGGCGGCCCGCATGTCCTTGAGATGCACGAACTCCATATCGCGGTCGGCGGTGATGACCACCCGCACGCGCACCTTGTCGCCCTTCTGCAAAGGCTGATTGGTTGTGATGGCCTTCAGAACCTCGCCCTTATCGGTATTCTCCACCTTGAAAAGCTTTTTCTCAATGATCAGGTTCTTGTCGTCACTGCGGGTAATCTTGTCGAGATTCTCGAAATACTGCCAATAGAGGCCACCCCACGCGGGACCGTCGGTGCCCTTCTCTATGCGAACATTGGCCTTGTCGGCGGTGATTTCCTCTCCCGTCCAAGCCTTCTTGAAGTAGCCGGTGCCCGCTTCGGTCTGCACGGTCTCATCCGGCAGACGAACGTTCCCCACGGTGACCGCCACGGTCTTGTCGTCGGCTACGAGCGTCTTGTTCAGCAACAGTGCATAGATGGCTTCCGTGGTCGATTTCGTGGTGCTCCAATGCTGGGTCTGCTTCTGTTTGAGGAGCCACAACTGCATCTGCGCTAACGACTCCTCGTCCTCCGGCGTGATGGTGTGGAACGCTTCGATCAGCATCGCCTGTCGTTCCACGGGCTGCTCGTACCAGAACCATCCCCCACCTTGCTTTTTCCAGAACATGCCCATCTCCTCATTGTGCTGGGCCATGCTCTTCAGGTAGGCTATTATCTCCTTAGCTACTTTCTGGTCGCCGTTGCGCCATGCTGTCAGCGCAATCATCGCCTGCGTGTAATAGGACTCTGACTTCCAACCGCTTAACAGCACCTTGTAGCAGGTGTCGTATGCGGCTTTGTGTTTGGCGGAAACTTTGTCTTTGTAGAAGCTGCGGGCGTAGAGGTAGTGCGTCTCATCGACGTAGGTGTAGTGGTATTTCTTGCGGTCGAGGTAGCGCTGGTACATCTGCTCGTCCATGTAGGAGACGGCGTTGCGGAGCGTGCTGTTGGCCACGTCGGTGCTGACGCCGAGGGCTTTGAGGTGGCCGAAGCCCGCCACAATGTGCCGCGTGATGAAGTCGCAGCTCTTCCCGCCGGAGAACCACGGCCAGCCGCCGTCGCCGTTCTGCGCCTGCTGCAGTTTCCGCAGCGTGGAAGCTTCCTCCTTGGACATCCGCTTGAAGTCGAACATAGCGGCCAGTGCCTGCTTGTTGGCTCCTTCGCGCTGCGCGTCAAGCACCCACGGAGTCTCTTCTAATACAACCTGCTTCAGCTCCTGATTCTTCTCCAAGGCTGAGCAAAAAGCATCGGGACTCTCCACCTGCCAGCGGTTGAAAACTTCCTCGATGACGGGGTTGGCCTTCAGTATGTGCGTGGCGAGGGCGTTGGCGTAGTAGCGGCTGAAACGCTGTTCGTTGCACTCGTGCGGGTATTCCATCATGTAGGGCATCGCCTGGATGGCGTACCACACGGGATTGGGCGTGCATTCCACCGTCAAACGGTAATGTTTGAGGGTTTTGTTGGCTGTCACACCGAACGCATCCCGCAATTTGTTGAACGTAAACGTCTTCGCGCCCTTTCCCGAAATGTAAAACGGCATCGTTTCCGTCACCATCATGCGGTTGGTGAGCACAGGGAGGGTCTTCTCCTCACCATCGCCGGCCACATCCTTCGGGTCAGTATTGTGCGCGATGATTCGGTAGGTGACGGCGGGAACATCCTCAGGCACCACGATACGGAAACGGATTTCGGAGGAGGTGCCGGCGGGGATGTCGTATTGTTGGGTGCCGTCCGTTGTAGAGACGCGCCATGGCACGTCTCTACGGTCCGAATCCGTAATGATCATCGAAATCGGTTGGTTATTCACCGCGTTGAACATCTGCAACGTCACATACCCGCTAATGTTCCGGCCGCTCATGTTCACCACCTTGGCGGAGAAGTCCATGGTGTCGCCCTCGCGGAGGAAGCGCGGCGCGTTGGGCACGATCATCACGTCTTTTGCAGTCTGTACAAGTTTCTCGAAACGGCCGTATTGGAAGGCGGGATTGTGGGCCACACCCTGCATCTTCCATTTGGTGAGCGCGTCGGGCATGGTGAAGCTGATATAGACATCGCCGCGCTCATCAGTGCGCAACTGCGGATAGAAGAAGGCTGTTTCCGCAAAGTTGGTGCGGACCTGCTCGGCTGGTTCTTCTGCACCACTTCCTGTAGCTTTAGCGGCCATAGGAGCGGATTCAACCTCATCGGCAACCATAGCCAACTCCACAACAGCTTCGTCTTCAGAAAATTCAACATCAAACGAACCATTGCTCTGCACCCGCACACCGTCAACAATTGTTTTAGCACCATCACTCCGATTGCCACGCACGCTCATCATCTTGCCAAAACCATAGTTGCGCGTGCAGGCGACCGGGTAGAACTGAAGCCAATTTTTAATTAATTCGGGAGAATAGTAGAGATATATGCTACGATTGTTGTATTGGCTGAAACTTCTTCCCCAAGAGAGCTTCTCGAAGTACCCACGCGCCCCATTCCACGGGGAAAAGAAGCTAATACTGTGATAATTACTGCTTCCTAAAGCATCCAGGGCCATATCGTACATCGAACAGAGAAGCTCGGCGGAGACAGGTTTCCCGCTTTTGTCAGTCAGGCGAACCTGATACTCCTCCTGGCTGCCCGGCACCGTCTTGTCGCGGAACCGCAAGAACTCGAAACGGATGTCCTTCTGCTCATCGGTGACTGAAACCGTATAGGACTCATCTTCTATCTGATTGTGGTTAAGACAAAGAAGATGAATACATATACCACCCAGGTCTGCTGCGGTCACCGGATAGGTAATGGCATGAGTGTTGCCATGCAACGTGACCCACTCCGCACACATTTTTTCGTTATGTGAATATATCTCAAAAAGGACATGCGCCTCGGGCAGCACGCTGCCGATTGTGACGGTCAGGGTTTCCCCCACATTGACGGAATTGTCTATAGACGTCCAAAGTTGTCTATAGGCACTGCATCTCGTACTTTCCTCACGAAAGATATGCACATAATTTTCTGACTCTATGCGATTTCCGTTAGCATCTTCCGTGTTGAACACCACCTTGTAATAGCCGTCGGACAAGTTGTTGAAATCCGGAAAGGCGAAATAGGCGGCAGTGTCCTTACTCACGTTAACCGTGCCTTTCTTCAAAGAGGCAGCCGGCCAGTTCTGTTGCTGATTCTCCTCATGGAATGCAAGCCATGGAAAATTCTGATGTATCTGGTTCGTATCCGTAATCACAATATCCGCCTTCGCATCCAATTCATACATATATATGTCGGGCGTTTGCAAACGGAAGATTTCGTAGCCGACCGTGCCACTCTGCGGCTTCCCAGCCGTATTCGTCAGCGAGATTTTATATTGGTTATCGTTCTTTCCGACCGCAATTTCACCCGGTATATAACAAGACAGCAACAAGTTACGACTGCTGACGTACACCACTGTACGACCGCTGTGGGTCTCGCCGTTAATGTCGGTGACATCGACTCTGACCTCGTAGCGGTAAAGCGGCGTGTAGCGACGCAACGTCATGTCCTCCTCAGTGGGGAAGGTGATGCGGAAGTTGCCGTCATCATCGGTTTCCAACGTACCATACGCCACGGTGCGCGGCTCATAGGTGGGACACCACCAATAGCTGCGCCACCACGGGAACGAGGCGTTACGAGTCACGCGGTAGCTCACCGATGCATGGTCGAGGGGATAGCCCGCCAACGCCATGGCACTGCCTTTCACCGTCACCTCCTGCCCGATAGAGAAAGTCTCCTCGGGGGTCTCAATCTCCACCTCGAAAGCCGGCAGCTTGTATTCCTCCACAGAAATCGAATGGCTGAACGAATGGTCGTCCACATAGGCATATATGTAATATGTGCCAGTCAAGCCACCCTCGGGCAACGTAAACTCACCCGCAATAGAGCCGAACTCATTGGTTCTCAACTCAATTTCCTCAACCTGTTGGAAATTCACATCCTTCAGAATGACCTTGACAAGGGTGTCAGCTAACAATCGGGAGTCCTTATTTCTATTTACGAATTCGAAAATCCCCTTAAAATGGACGGTTTGGGTAGGACGATACAGCGAGCGGTCCGTAAAAAGGTGAGCATAAATCTGATCTCCTTGTTTCGCACGGTCGTGCTGCCACCATCTGAACCCTCCATGAGACAACGTCTGCCCCTGCCAAGAGACCGTGAAGCCGTTACTTCTTCCATACTCGTCTTTCCGCAAACGACCAAACTGACAGAATCCGTCTCTGTCAGTAGTGCGGGTTATAGTTTGCTTGTCCTTATGCATCGTCACCTTGGCGTTGAATAACGGCTCGCCCGTTTGTCTGTGTAAAGCCAAGACCTCCAAACCGTACTCGGTATTGCGTGGCAGTATCTCAATGTCGCTTATCTGGAACAAAGTACACTCACGAGGAGTACTCTTATCCCACTGCGAAGAAGGCTTGTCGGAAACCAACAACCAGTAGGCTCCCGCCGGCAGTTCAGGTAACAGGTATAAACCGCTATGCCTCATCAAATCCTGATTGTCCGGAAGTTCCACCACATCCTCGTAAACGGGCTTCTCGCTGATCACATACATCATAGCCTCATCATTTATCATCCCCTTTGAAGCAGAAGTAGCTTTCACGACCTTTACATGTAACTGTTTACAGTTCGTATATGCGAAACGCCATAGAGTAGCCGACCCAGTAGGGGAAATCGAGTTCTCTCCCGAAAGAGCGGAAACTGCAATGGTTCGTTCGTGCAGCTCTTTAACCGTACGACTGACAGATTCTTCATAGAAGGACTTGCCCGAAGAGTTGAGCGCAACTTTCAGCCAGGACTCCGCCTTGATCAAATCGTCATGATAAGGGTTCTCTATATTCTTTCCTTCAAAACCTGATTGGTTATCGTTACGTTCCAAATACAAACAGCCTATCTTGTACGCAATCAGACCATAACCTGCCATTTGTTCGCATTCTTTCGCCCATTTCTCCAAAAATGGGATATACCAGTCCAAAGAATTGTCGGGCGCAAGACCTTGACCGCGCATGAAATCGTAACGTTCAATGGTCAACATGATGAAATCCTTTTCCTGATTACGAGCCAGATGATGGCGCGTAAGCCCCTGATATACAGACAACACATTCTGTAGTGTAGAAGATGCGTCTGTGATGGTCAAAGGCATTTTCAGGAAACGGTCGTTGTCCCAGAGGTCACTGACAGGAAGCGACCGGTCAGGAGCCTCGTTATCCAAATCCGAAACTAAGTGCTCGATAGCACGGTAGGCCAAAACCTCATACAACGTTTTGACCTGCAACTGTTTTTCCATTTTCTGAAGCAGGAGCGAATAGGATTTCGCATCCACTGCCTGCAACGCTTTGGCATTCTTCAATGACAGCAGGTACTCTTCTCGAGCGCGACGCTTGAAAGTGCGAATATCCCACTCTTTGAAGTCTGCGGGAGTCTCGCCCGCGACTTCCGTACGGTCACGAAGGAGGAAACGGCTTCCGTCGCAATAATCCGACAGGAACTGCCCCAGGCAGCTGTGCCATATCGCATTGGCCACGGGGTCGCGTTTCGTGGCGGCGAGCTGCTCGTTGAGGATGCGGTACGCGGAGTCCGCGCCTTCATCGTATTTTTCGCAAAGATGCTGGATCTCGTTCCATTTCCAGTCAATTTCCGAAGGATCCTGCGTCTGCCCGGAGGCAACTAGAATTGTTGTGAATATCATAAAGGTGAGAGTATATTTTTTCATAATATTGGGATTAGCTATTCAGCCGTCAAAAATACAAAAAAATAGTATTTTTGCATTTCAGAAAAAAACATATATATGGAATATAGCATCATTATAGAAAAGAACCCTTCAACAGGCTGGTATTGTGGTCAATGCGTTCAGTTACCAGAGGCTTTAAGCCAAGGGGAAAGTCTTGACGAGCTGATGAAAAACATGAAAGAGGCCATTCTTCTTGCAATAGAATGCCGTAAAGAAAACTTAAAAGAGCTATATCAAGGACGAAAAGTATTTCGAAGAAGATTGACCGTGAACGCATGAAAAAAGAAAAATTTCTCAAACATCTCAGAACCTTCCATTGCTACCCGACAGGCCGTCAAAGAGGCAGCCATGCACAATTCAAGAACATGGACAATGGTTACACAACTATAGTTCCAATGCACAATAACATTGACGATCTTCTCGTGAAAAAGATATGCAAACAGCTCGGAATACCTTCCGCTGGGACTAATTAGTTTTCCTTTTCAAATATTGAGAAAAGACCTTCAATCTTTCTCTATATAGAGCACGACGTTTTGTAAAAAAGAGATGGTGCTGAGGCATTATGACAAGCTCCACTCTGCGCCGTCTTTCGTGTCTTTCACCACGATGCCGGCGGCGTTGAGATCGTCACGGATCTTGTCCGAAAGCGCCCAGTTCTTCTCGGCTTTGGCGGTCTTGCGCATCTCCAAAACGAGCTGCATGGCCTTCTCCAGTGCATCGTGCTCGCGGGTGTCGCCCTGTGCCAATTCGGGTTTGATGCCCAAAATGTCGAAGAAGAAGGTGCGGAAGGTGGTCTTCAACAACTCAATATCTTCGGCGGTAAGCGTGGCATGGCCGTCTTTCACAGCGTTGATAATACGCACTGCGTCAAACAGTTCCGCAATTACCTTCGGGGTATTGAAGTCATCGTTCATCGCCTCGTAACAGCGTTCCTGCAAAGCGGCGATGTCCTCGGTGGAGGTGTTTCCGGCCTTCAAACTGTCAAGATGGCGTTCGGCGGCGTAGAGTTTCTCCAAACCTTTCTCGGCAGACTGCAAGGCGGCGTTGCTGAAATCGACCGTGCCGCGGTAAGAGGCCTGCAACACGAAATAGCGGATGGTCATCGGCGAGTAAGCCTTCTCCAATTTGGGATGGTTGCCGGTGAAGAACTCATTGAGAGTGATGAAGTTACCCAACGACTTGCCCATCTTCTGCCCCTCGATGGTGATCATATTGTTGTGCATCCAGTATTTGACGGAACTTTTGCCATTGGCAACGGTGCTCTGGCACACCTCCGACTCGTGGTGCGGGAACAGCAGGTCCATACCGCCACCATGGATGTCGAACTGCTCGCCCAAGTACTTGGTGCTCATGGCTGTACATTCGATGTGCCAGCCCGGGAAACCGACACTCCACGGGGAGTTCCAACGCATGATGTGCTCCGGCGCAGCCTTCTTCCAGAGGGCGAAGTCAGCAGGGTTGCGCTTCTCGCTCTGCCCGTCCAGCTCGCGGGTGTTGGCGATGAGTTCGGACAGCACACGGCCTGAAAGCTTGCCGTAGCCGAAATCCTTGTCGAACTTCTCCACATCAAAATAAACAGAGCCTTCCGACACGTACGCATAACCCTTTTCCAGAATCTTCTGCACCATCTCAATCTGCTCGATGATATGGCCAGAAGCGCGAGGCTCGATGGACGGTCCCTTCACGTTGAGGGCATCCATAGCCTTATGGTAGCTGTCCATGTAGTATTGCGCCACCTCCATAGGCTCGAGCTGCTCCAAACGGGCTTTTTTAGCAATTTTGTCCTCACCCTCGTCGGCATCGTGCTCCAGATGGCCCACATCGGTGATGTTACGCACGTAGCGAACCTTATAGCCGATGTGTGTGAGGTAGCGGAACACCACGTCGAATGTCACCGCCGGACGCGCATGACCCAAATGTGGCTCGCCATACACCGTCGGACCGCAGACATACAACCCTACATGATCGGGTGTAATTGGCTTGAACAACTCTTTTCTTTTGCTTAATGTGTTGAATAAAAATACTTTACCTTTATTATCGGTGTTTTTCATATCGTAAAAACTTCGTTCAAAATCAAGGTGCAAACATACATAATATTTTCGGATTTCATGTCGATTACGCCAAAGAATGTTTTCTTTAACGCTCAACAACCCCAAAAAGTCCCCTTCCTTGCCCCTTTACCGCCCTTTTACCAACGAAAACAGGGAGTCCCAACGACTCCCCTTAACTGCTAACTACTAACTGCTAACTACTTCAGTATCACTCTCACGCCAACGTACCCCATAATTCCCGTAATCGGCTTATACACCATCGTGGCGTCGAAATATTCGCCGAAGGGGTTCTCGGCCTGCACAATCGGGTCTTTCTGCTTGACGTTGAGGAGGTTCTCCGCGCCGGCGTAGATTTCCCACTTGCGAAACTTCTTGGTAATCTGCGCGGCGAGCAGACAGTAGGGTTTCGACACGTCAGGACGGCGGTACGGCTCAGGGTTGCTCTGCGTGTTAGGCAGCGGCATCGGACCGTAAATCTGGCAGTTAATGTTAAATTTCCACTTGTCGTATGGTGTGCTGTAATTGAGATTGACGAGCGCCTTGTGCGGACTCATCATGTCCTTTTGGCGCATCACGCCGTTGCGCATATAGCGTACATCGTTATAGCGGTAGGCCAACAGAATCTCGAAACGCTGCAACGGTTTGAGGGTTAATTCAACCTGCGCGGAATGCGAACGGGATCGGTTGTGATAACCGTTGTATTCGCCGTTCAAGGCATAATAATGCACCGCATGGACATCCTGATCCAAATCCACAATCATCTGCTGCACAAAGTGCGTGTAGAAGTAATCGACTGCCAATGAAGCTTTTCCACCCGGCATATTGAACTGCCACACCGCGCTCGCACCAGCGTTCCAAGCCTCCTCAGGACTGGAATGTCCGTCAAAATGGAGCGTGCGCGATGAGAGCATCAGAGACTGGTTCTCGGCGAAGAAATGGGCATTGCGGTAGCCTTTTCCCGCAGAGGCGCGGAAGGACAAATCCTTGGTAACTTGCCATTTGAGATGCACTCGCGGTGTCCAGAAGAGCTGGTTGACACTTGACCACAACGAGGAATACTGTTTGTCGCGTACCATATTGTAATCCAAGCGCATACCAGCCATCACCACCAATTTCGGGTCTATGATATAGG
>JAEEKL010000237.1 GCA_016282395.1 Bacteroidales bacterium | reverse complement strand
GCACGGCCTTGGGCATTCCCGAGCGGCTCATCAAGCGTCATCCGTTCCCGGGTCCCGGTTTGGGTGTGCGCATCTTGGGCGACATCACCCCCGAGAAGGTCCGGCTCCTGCAAGAATCCGATGCCATCTTCATCAACGGATTGTGGGACAACGACTTGTACGACAAAGTGTGGCAGGCGGGCACCATCCTGCTGACGATTCAATCGGTGGGCGTGATGGGCGACGAGCGCACCTACGAGAACGCCGTGGCCCTGCGTGCCGTGCTCTCCACCGACGGCATGACCGCCGACTGGGCGCACTTGCCCTACGAATTCCTCGCCAAGGTCTCCAACGACATCATCAACAAGGTCCGCGGCGTCAACCGCGTGGTCTATGACATCAGCTCGAAACCGCCCGCAACGATCGAGTGGGAATAGACCTTTTGTGCGACTTATAGAAAAAGTTGTATCTTTGCAGCGAAAAAAGATATATGACTGCGGAACACATACTGAAAAAATTAAAGGAGACTGCTAATAAGGCCCTCCCTCTCGGTGGCGTGGCACTCCTTTTTGGTTCTCAAGCAAGAGGAACTGCCACTGATGGCTCCGATTGGGATGTTTTGATAGTTCTTGACAAGGATAAAATCACCTATCAGGACTATGCTGAAGTAGCATATCCTTTCGATCAACTTGGATGGGAAGTGGATGCTATGATCAGTCCTGTTTTATATACAAAAAAAGATTGGGAGAAAGCAAGTTTCACGCCTTTTTATAAAAATGTCATGCGGGAGGGCGTACTGTTATGAGTCTAACGAATGAGGAACGACAGGCCGTTGTGAAACATCGGTTAGAAAAATCACACAAGGCTTTTTCTCAGGTCAAGAACATAGTTCCGATGGGATATTGGGAAATTGTGGCGAACCGCTTGTACTATGCCTCCTTTTACGCAGTCTCTGCTTTACTAATAAACAAAGGTCTGGTCGCACAAACGCACCATGGTGTTATGCATTTGTTCGGACTTCATTTCATTAAAACAGGGCTGGTGGAAAACCGTTACGGTGCCTTGTATGGCAGACTGTTCTCATTACGACAAACGGGCGATTACAGTGACACCTTTGACCTAACAGAAGAAGATGTTACACCTCTGATTGCTCCAACAGGGGAATTTATTGATGTTATCAATAAGTTGATTGCAGGAGAGTAACCGATATTAACTAACCTTTTTGTTACTGCGATAGTGACACGTGGCGTCATCATGGAGAAACGCAACATCAACCTGAGTTTTTTCCAAAGTTGCCGAAATTTTACGATTTTGGAAAAAACACAACCCGATAATCCTTGATTTTAATAATTGAAACATTAAGAATATCAACCACATACGAATAACAATCAAAAAAATTTCACATTCAATGTAACGAAATCGTCCTTTTGTGCGACAAAGAGGATATAAGGGATTATTATCATCTGAATGTTAAACCAATTAAAATTTAACAATATGAAAATCAACCTCTTGCCCCCCAATCTCGCCATTAAACGGCTGATTTCCATCATCCTCATCCTTCTGGCCACCCTCTCCGCCTCCGCCCAGGGCGAGTGGAAGTGGGCGAACTACTGGACAGGCAACGACGACCCGCTGAACAGCACGAATCCATATAACTATGTGGTGCGGACTGCTTTTGACGACGACGAAAATGTCTATGTCTTTGGCAGTTTTGGCGGCAGTGCGCAATTATATGACCAAACCATGTCAACATGGATTTGCGACAATGTGGCTGTTGCAACTGCGAACACACAAGGTTGCATCTTGGTGAAATATGACTCTGCAGGGAATTATTTGTGGAGCAGAACAATCAAAAAAGCCAAGCAAGGAGAATGCCGACCATACGACATGGTTCTTCGAGATGGGAAAATAGTAATTTCAGGACAGTATAGTTTCAGTTACAGTTTAGGGGAGCAATTGTGGTTTTTGGACACATTAATAACAGAACAAACGGCACTTTCCTATCCGTCTGGAGAATACCATCCTCCTTATACATTTACGGATGGCCTAAACACGTTTGTCGCATGTTTGGATCTTGATGGCAATGTTTTAGAGAACCATTTTGCGAAAATACTGTCAAGAGCACAAGATTTCAGATTGGCATACCCTATCAACTCCGGAGTTGGAGATTGTCCAATGTGTATGGACAGCTATGGCAATACATACATGGCAACAGGAGTAACTTACGAAGGTCCCGACACACTCCCTTGGACTGTTGTGATCGATGAAGATGCAACAAAAACGTACGATTTCTATTTGCCTGGATATAGTGATTTATCAGGTATCAATAATATGATGTTATTCAAATTCTCTCAAAATTTTGATCTCCTATGGATAAAGTTGGTTGTGGATCACACTGTAGGAGTGGCACCACCGATCCCTTTAGACACCATCAATCCTTATTATACTCCCTATGTGCGTGGTTTGAGCATTGATGACGAGGACAATCTATATCTTTCTGGCTACTTGATGGATATGTGGGTGATGGATGCGTATAATGAATATCCAATGAGTATCTACTGGGACAGTACTCATTATGCCACCATTGCAGATCAAAGTTTGGCCAAGAATTTACCATTTATCATCAAATATGATTCAGATGGTAATGTACAATGGTCAAATCAAGCATACGTAAAAAACGAACCGTCCACTGATTTTTATAATTCTATGATTTGGCATGATAATTTTGTCGATGATGGCGGCATTTATATTGTCGGCCAAGCTGGTTCTACGCAAGAACAAAACCCCTTGTTTTATTTTGACAATGAGACAAATCACATAGCACTCTTGCCTAATACATACCAACATACCAGTTTCTTTGTTAAATTTGACAAAGAGACAGGACACTTTGATGCGTTAGGTCAGACACCTGGTTTGCACACTGCCGCCTCTGAAGGTCAACGGCCAGCTGTTTTGAATAATCATTTGATAGGGTTGTTCCTTTATGATTTCTCAACAGGTTCACTACTTAATTATTTCAACACGAATGGCCAATTTATTAAGTCTGACACTATATTTGGCTACGACGATAATCGCAATGCGTATAAAACAATCGTGAGTGAGTCCGGGAATATAGTTTGTGATTTTAGATGCAAACAAAATATCAATTTCGGCCACGACCTCACCCTCAACTTCGACGACCACCAGCACAGCCACGCCGTTATCGCCTACCGTTCTGACCCGTCCATCTTGGAGCCGTACCCGGAGGATTCGACGGCGGTGCCGCAGTATGACGAGCGGCTTTCGGAAATCCGGCTCTACCCCAACCCCGCCACCGACCGCGTGGTCATCGAGAGTCCCGAAGGGCTGCCCGTCGGCATGGTGGCCGTCACCAACGAGTCCGGCCAGCTGCTCTTCCTGCAGCCCGCCGCCTCCTGCCGCACCGAGCTCTCCGTCCGCAACCTCCCCGCAGGGCTGTACGTCGCGCACGTGAGTACGTCTGTTGGGAGTACGGCGATAAAGTTTGTGGTGCGGAATTAAGAATGAAGAATGTAGAATATTACGTGAAGATACGAGCGATACGCGGAGATTATTTATTTCCACGTATCACGCGGATCTGCACGGATAATCCACTAACACCTATTTTCCTTAAACCCTAAACCTTAAACCAAAATTCTAACAATATGAAAAACCAACTATCCCTTTTCGCGGCAACCCTCGCCACCCTTTTCATCACCCTCACCGCCTCCGCCCAAGGCGAGTGGAAGTGGGCGCACTACTGGAGCGGGACAGACGGCTTAAGTAATG
>JAEEKL010000236.1 GCA_016282395.1 Bacteroidales bacterium | reverse complement strand
CGAATAATTATTCGCCCCTACAATCGTCACAATGACGGGCGTATGCGGGCGTATGCGATACGCCCCTACAAATTTATTCGGGAATCACAATCGGGAAATTCTGCGTGAATTCCATGCGGTACGGGGCACCGATGATGTTCGTCAGGAAATCGGTGTATTGGTCGGTGAACATGAACTTGTTGGCATCATAGTAGGCTGCCGGCAGCGGGAAGTTGCCGATGTTGCCCATCTCGATGGCGTCGGTGTGGAATTCCTCCAACTCATCGTAAGGTACGATGTCGCGGAGCACAGGCATCTTGCCGTAGTCCTCGCGAAGCAGCAAATCCACAACCTTGTCAGCCAACGTGGAGGTCAGACGGCGGTCGTATTCGTAGCACTTGCCGGAACGCGGGATGTACCCGGAAATCTGTCCGCGGGCCTCGATGCCAAGGCGTTTGTTGATTTCGGACGCAATGACGCCGCTCACACCGCCGAAGCGCGGGTGACCATATTCGTCAAGGTCGGAGCTGGCATACACCATGCCGAGTTCCTGCTTCTCGTCGTCCCACCAGCGAACACCTTCGGAAACTGCAATGATGAGGCTGTGTTTCGGAGAACGCATATACATCTCTTTTACAGATTCAAAGAAAAATTCCTTGCGCTCTTTAGTCATCTCGACTTCAGGAACAAGTGCCATCTGGGCACCACCAAAAGAGGCCGAGCCGGTAAGCCAACCTGCATCGCGACCCATCACCTCCAGCACCATGATGCGCTGGTGTGACTCGTTAGTAGTATGCAATTTGCTCGTCAACTTCTTGATAGCCATGGCACCCGACGGGAAACCGGGACACAACACGGTCTCAAATTGCTGGCCATTGTAATGATGGTACGTGCGGGTGCGCAGGTCGTTGTCGATGGTCTTCGGAAAACCGATAACAGGGATACCGTATGTTTCGTACATCTTCTTGGCCGCGCCGTTGGTATCGTCACCACCAATGGTCACAAGCACGTCAATTTTGTAACGCTCAATGTTGCGAATAATCTGTTGGGAACGATCCTCAGGACTTTTCTTGCTCGGGAAAGGATTGGTTCGGGAAGAAAGCAATGCAGTACCACCGTATAGTCCGTTGTAGGGAATATTGGTCAGATCGACGATGTCGCCGTCGCCAAGCAGTCCCTTCCAGCCCTTGAGCACGCCATATACGCGGAAGCCGAGCATGGAAGCGCGGTTGCGCACAGCCTCTATACTGGAGTTGATGGCTGGAGTGTCACCGCCACCGGAAAGAATCGCTAATGTTTTGCCACTGAATAGTTTGTCTTTTCTCATAATTAATTGAATTATTACATAAAATATTGAACGAAATACTCATAATTAATAAAACCCGCAAAATTACACAATTATTCGATACAAAAACAATGCATTATTTTTCTATGATAAAAAGTTCCTGTTTATATCGTAGGAATACGACAGATAAATAAAAATGTTATTTTCGCCGATTGAAACAACAATAAAGTACTCAAAATGGCCGACAATTACATAGAGAACAAATTCGACGAATACAACAGCAAAAAGAAGGTGGTCTATAAATCCGCCAGAAAGTCGTTGGATCTGCTGTTGAAGGCAAACCGCAGCTATCGTGGTTACGATCAAGCATATACGGTTTCCAGTAGCACATTAGAAAAGATTGTGGCGGTGAACGCACTGTTGCCATCGGCGAAGAACCAGCAAGCGCTGCGCTTCAAGTTGGTAACAGAAGGCAACGGCGACAACATCGTACTGGAAAACATCAAGTTGGGTGGAATGCTGCCGGAGTTGCACCTGCCGTTTGCGGGAACCGAACCGAAAGCCTTCATCATTGTCTGCGCCACCGTGCCCGACAGCAAAATGTTGCACGTGGATGTGGGCATCGCCGTGCAAAGCATGTTACTGAAAGCCGTGGAATTGGGCTATAATGGACTGATTATCGGGGCTTTCAACGCCAAAAAAATTGAAGAGGCCTTTGCTCTCCCCTACCCTCCCGTATTGATTCTCGCCATCGGAAAAGGCAACGAGAAAATCGAACTGAAAGAGATTTCAGCGAACGAAAGCCACGCATACTACAGAGACGAAAACGGCACGCATTACGTGCCGAAAGTGCGATGGGAGGAACTGATTATCCGATAATCTTGACGATAGGCGATTTTGTAGAGACGCAAAATTTTGCGTCTCTACGCCTCTAAACCTTTACTATTAACTTAAATTTCCAAGAATAATCTCAATGCGATCGTCAAACGCCTCGCGGGTGGCGTAGCCGACGTGAGGAACGCACACACAGTTGGGCGCGTTCAAGAGCGGATGGTCTTGCGGCAATGGTGGTTCTTTCTCGTAAACATCGATGCCGGCACCGGCTATTTTACCGTCACGGAGACACTCCGCTAACGCATCCATATCCACCACATTGCCACGCGCCGTATTTATCAAAATTGCCGAGGGTTTGCAAAGTGCCAGCATATCTTTGCTAATCAGATGTTTCGTTTCGTCATTCAGCGGCACATGCAGTGAGATGATGTCACTGTCACGCATCAGACCTTCCAACGTCACGTATGCGACACCCAAATTCAACACCTCGGGCTTATGCGTTCTGCTCCAGGCAAGAACTCGACAACCGAAAGCTTTCAACAGCTCAATGGTACGGATGCCGATAGCCCCTGTTCCCACAATGCCAACGGTCTTTCCGCGCAACTCTCTGCCGAGAAACGCGCCGCGCACCCCGCCTTGACGGATACTTCCGTCCAAAAAAGTGATTTTACGGAGTACATCTATCATCAGCCCGACAGCCAACTCAGCCACTGCTTCCGTGGCATAACCGGATGCATTCTTTACCAGAATGTTATGAGTCTCGCAATAGCTCAAGTCAATGTGATCCAACCCAGTGAACGCCACATTCAAGAATTGGAGTTTCGGACATTGGACAAGCACCTCTTCCCGAAGCGGGATATTGGAAATCATCACCACTTCCGCGTCTTTCATGCGCTCCACAAGCGTGGCGGCATCCTCTTTCCTGTCTGCATACCAGACAAATTCGTGACCTTTGTCGGCCAAATTCTGACGGATTTCCTGCGCACGCTCTGCGGAAATCCCGATGGGTTCTACTGCAACTATTTTCATAACAAACGATTCTGATTAACGGTTAACAACATTAGCTTTTTCCACCTGCAAGACCTCAGATGTAATCGGGTCTAACAATGCAGCTACGACCTGGCAGTTCTCGGGGATCCAATCATGTCCGTCAAAACTGATGCTCGCTGCATACGTCTCGGAATCACCAGGGTTCCATGAGCCATTGGTCAACACAAATCCAAAAGCATCCGTCAATGCGCAACGGAGCACATGATTGTGGACATAGTTCTCAATATCCTGATTGCCGTCTTTTTGCGGTTTCACGATGCCATCTTCCACCACAAAAAGGATGAGACGGAGTTGATGGTCAATGGCTTTCAGCGTGGTCACTTTGACATTGGCTTTCAACGTTTTAGATGCCACATCATACTCGTTAATCAGTTGCACGGCGGCAGAGACCTTGGAGCGATCGACATCACGCAAAACAGAAGCCCACTGCTCACGCGGCCATCCGCCACTTTTATCCATACGGTTCACAATAGCGGCAGGAATTCCGTCGATGCTGAAAGCATCGCCAATCTGGTTGCCCTCTTCCGTGCGGAAATCGTAGCTGAACATGCTTCCGAAAGGCTTGGCCAGCGCCCCGTAATGAATGCCGACCGTTACCAACGTGTCTCCATACTGCTGATGGAGCGACTCCAACGTCTGATGACCCTGCGGGCAGTTCGTGCAACGATGCCCTGTAAACTCTTCCACGAGTATCTTGCGATATACTTCGTCAGGATTTATATCCGGAAACGTCACCGTAACGTCTTCATTTTGAACGATCTGATAAAAATCACCTTCTATTTTGTCGCAACCAGAGAGAAGAAGGCAAGCCATACAAACAAAAGCAATGATGTTTAGAAATATTCTCTTCATTACACGCTATTTTTCTTGAAATTTGAAAAGGCAAAAATACAAAAAAGATTCATTCAGCCAAAAGCCAATAGCCAATAGCTAAATCTTATACACCTTTCCCTTCGGTTTATCCGTTTTTTCCTCGTCCTGGTGGAAAGGAGTGCGGGCGGGCTTCACGTCTATACGAAAATCCTGCGAGGTGATGGTTTTGTAGGTTTCGGTCTCGTCATCGTAATAGGTGAACGAGGCGCCGGGAATGAAATATTCGCCCTCAGAACGAGGTATCAGCGTGAATTTGAATGTCTTGGAACCGCTGACCAGATTGCCTTTCGCGCCGATACGCTGCGAAACTTTCGGATAGGTGATGTCGCAATCCGACGGGAAATCGATGTTCAGATCCTTCGCTTCAATATGGTGGAGATTGCCGTTTCCGGAAACCGTAACCGTTAAGGTAACAGATTGGTTGGCACTCACTTCCGTCTTGCTGATGGAAGCGGAGATGTCAAAATGTCCGACCGTTTCCGTTTTGCCGTCGTTGCGCGCACCTGGAAGCGGTTTCACTTTGAGGGAGAGCTCATTGGCAGTAAGACGGAAATCTTTGGCGCGGGTGGTCGTCATATTGCCCCAGAACGGGTTCTTCACCACGGCAGGCACACCGATGCGCACGATAAGGTCGAGCTTGGGAATAGTCACCTTACCGGTTTTGAGCGGATAAGCAGCCGTCTGCATAAGGGTATAGACATGGTATCGTTCTCCTTTGATGGTTTCCGTGGACTCATCGCCATAGTTCAGGTCAAGCCGATCGAGCCAAAGCGCGTCAGTGGCGGCATAATTGGCGCGTGCGATGTCATACCCCTTTATATCCTGCTTGATGTACAGTTTGTGGGTCACCACTACGGCCTCGCCCTGCCAAGCCTCCGCCTGGGCAATCTCCGCTTTTACAAACAGATCGTCTTTTTTGATTTCATCCTTGTATTCCACACTTTCCGATTTTGATTTCGGCTGCTGCGAACGCGAGTCGCCTCCGAAAAAGTTGAAATCCGGCCATTCGAAATGGAAGAAATCGGAAAAGCCGCCCTGATCCTCTTGTTGCGACTGTTTGCCAGCCTTCACCACACGCACCTCCACGGGATTGCTTCGCAACACCTTTCCATCCACCGAAATAGATACGCCGGGAATGGTGAACGTCCCCTCACGCTTTCCCACCAGAACATACGTGTAGGTGTATTGCGTGGTCTGCTCCGTATGACCGTTCGCAATCGAAATGGAAGTGCTGGAACCCATGCTGGGACCGCCCACAAACTCAAGTTTTCCGAAATCGGTATCTAATACAGTCCCTTTCTCATTCGTGGTAACCGTGTATTGGAATTGCTGACCCATAACCACCTCGGAGGGAGCCTTCGCGGTGCAAACGGATTCGTCCTGAGCCTTGGTAACACATGATGTGACAAACAAAAACAGCGACAAAAACATTAGGATATTATTTCTCATATTCCATAAATTTTTACAGTCGCCATAACGCAAAAACAGTGCCAATATTGTATAAAACTGACTTTAACCTATCATCTCCACTAACCCATAACCCTCAATAACCAACAACCCCCAATAACCAATAACCTATAACCCTCAATAACCAATAACCTATAACCAATAACCATTACAAGCACTTCGCCAACTGGAAATACAAATCCGTGAAAATAAGTGACGAATTCCCGTTTCGTGTAATGTGATAAATCGCTTTGTTGCATAACTCCGCCATGGAGGAAATCTGTTTCAGATTCAAAACACCCTGAAATTTAGCAATCACGGATTGCTCCTGATGAGTTACCTTCAACAAACCCGAATTGCTGGAGTTCTGCATCAGTATGTTCCTCAACATGCGCAGCACCAACTGAAGGAACTGCTTCTGGTACTCGCGTCCCTGCTTGATCACTTCGTCAAAAACGCCTTGTACCTGTTCATATTGCACGACAACAAGACTCTTTTTCTGCGCGAATGCCACCACACTGTCAAAAAACACCTCAAACTGCTGCAACAGAAGTTGTTGGTCTTCATTATCCGTGGCAATCCGCATCGCCTTGTTGTAATCGCCGTCCGCCAAAATCGCGATGTCCGAAGCATCTTCTTGGGAGATTTCCGGGTAAGTTTGATGGAGCTTCTCCGCTATATCCGCATCCGTCAAACGGGGAATTTTCACCAACTGCGTGCGCGACAAAATCGTGTTCAGAATCTTGTCCGGCTCCTCCGAAATCAAGATGAAAACCGATTTGCTCTCGGGTTCCTCCAACGTTTTCAGCAATTTCGGCGCGGCAGAATGATACAGCCGGTCAACACACCACAGGATATACACCTTGTAACCGTCCTGATGCGAACGAATGTTATTGTGATACAGGATGTCCGAACAGTCGCGAGTGTTGATGGAGGCCTGCTTGTTCTCCCCTTCCAACTCACTCAACCAATCGTGAATTTCCACATGGAAATCATTTTTGAGAACGAAATCCTTAAACTCCGAAGCCAATTGGGCAGAATCAGGATCTTTCTTCACCGATTTCGTCGTACAGTTGGGGAAATAAAGGTGGAGGTCTGGGTGTGACAATTTGGCATATTGCTTGCATGACGGACACTCGCCGCAGGAATCGGTTTCCGTCGGGTGTTCGCAGCAAAGATACTGTCCGTATGCCACCGCCAAAGCCAGCGCGTGGCTTCCCGGCTGCGCGAGGAAGAATTGCGCATGGGCGGCTCGACCTGCACGTGCAAGGTCTATCAACTTCTGTTTCAAAGCTTTGTCAACCAAAACATCCTTGAACTGCATATCTTTTACGCTTTAGTGTTTGATTTTCTCCAACCAAGTATGGTCGTTGGTGTTCTCGTAGGTGTCAAGACGGTAGAACAGCTCGTCCAAATTCTCCGCATGGATCAGCAAATCGCGATGGAAGGGGCGCAAAAAGCCCTCTTCTAAAAACTTGTCCAATTGCCGAATCAACAAGTCATAGAAACCTAAATAGTTATAGATGGCAATGGGCTTGTAATGCATTCCCAACTGAGCATCCGTGACCATCTCGAAAAGCTCGTCCATCGTGCCGTAACCGCCGGGGAAGACCACGAAAGCATCGGCCCGCTCCTCAAGCAGTTGCTTGCGTTCGCTCATGGTCTTCACCATAATCATCTCGGTGAGATTGGTGGCCAGAACCTCCCCTTTCGTGAAAAAGTCGGGAGCCACGCCGACAACCTTCCCGCCGTGTTCGAGCGACGCCTTGGCCGCAGCACCCATCAGCCCGATAGAGCCACCGCCATAATAGAGAGTAAGCGACTTTATGGCGCACATTTTGCCAAAACGCGCCGCTTCCTGTGCATACGCGGGATTTTTCCCTGTGGAAGAACCACAATACAATGCTAAAGACTTATATTTCATATTACCTCCAAATTCGTTAAGGTGTGATAAAAAATGGAAACCAGCAAATACCCGAAGATTATCAACGGGAACGCGCCTAATTTGAAAATTAAGAACAGTACGATGCCCACCACCAGAATCACGTAGCGCGCAATATTCATGGGCGTGAACTTGAAGTTCTTGAATTTCAGCGAAATCATGTTGATGGGGCTAACCAATAGAAAAGCGAAGAAGAGCGAAAAGAAGAGCACCACCCAATAGTTGTTCAATATCGAGACATACTCGGCGGCCGCAGGGATGAAGCCTAAAAACAGGGCGTTCGCGGGCGTGGGCATCCCGATGAAGTTCACCGTCTGCTTCGTGTCGATGTTGAATCGCGCCAGACGCACCGCCGACAAAGCAGGCACCAAGAACACCGTGTAAATCAAAAACGACGAAAACACGGTCTGGGATGCCGGAGTAAGCTGTAAAAAGCAGATCCTCATCCACTTATAGACTATCATCGTGGGAGCGACCCCGAAAGAGACCACATCCGAAAGCGAATCCAGCTCCTTGCCGATGTCGGAGGTGACCTTCAGCAGACGTGCGCTCAAACCATCGCAAAAGTCAAAGACGGCCGCCGCCACAATCCACACGGCTGCCAACGTCAAGTTGCCGTTCAGTGCTGACAAGATCGAGAAACAGCCGCAAACCAGGTTCAGACAGGTCAGCGTGTTCGGGATATGTTTCTTAATGTTTATTTTCGACATTGATTTTTTCACTTTTGATTCCAAGGCAATCTACCGCCCTTTTTATCTACTAACTACTAACTACTAACTACTAACTGCTAACTGCTAACTGCTAATAGTTAACTACTTCAGCACCCAATAGTTCTGGTTGGTGGACTTGCCGAACTGCTCCGCCTCCGCTTCGGTGTTGAACACTCCGATGCAGACACGCAGATTTTTCACCCCCTCCTGTTTGACAATCACAGGCGAATACTGGCCGAGTCTCTTGTTGCGGATATGTTTTACCACATCGCTTTCGGTGGGGAAACTGCCGACAATCACGTAGAAACGGCCTTGCTCAAACTGGATATAGTCGTACTTTCCGTCGGATGTTGATTTCACGGGAGCAGCTGCAACCGGCTTCGGGGTTGGCTCTTCCACAACCTCCGGGGTAACCTCCTCGACCGCTTCCACCTCGTCCACAACCGATTCATCCTCAAAAGTGGCCGTTTGGTTATCATCATCCGTCACTTCAGGTGTAACATCTTGCTCCACTGATTGTTCCTTATCTTTCCACTGGTGATACAACGATGTGATTTTGTCTCTGAAGACAAAGCCAAGCGCACCCAAGGCAACCAACAACAGCAACAAAATCCACAGCCACGCCAATTTATGGTGCTTTTTCTCGTCATCATCTTCTTCTTCCTCTTCCTCTTCGTCTTCTTCTTCGTCATCCTCATCATCATCTTCATCGTCTTCCTCATCGTCTTTTTCTTCGCCCTTCATCGTTTCATCCTCGGGCGAATCATTATTCGCCCCTACAGGTTCGGGGTCAACAACTGATTCCGGTTCGGGCTGTTGAGACGTTTCAGGAAACGTCTCTGCATATTCGGGTTCAGGCTCGGCAATGGGCTCGGGCTCCACGACGGGCTCTGGTTCGGGTTCCTCCACAGGTTCCTCAATCGTCACAGTCTCATCCTCGGGCGAATCATTGTTCGCCACTACAGGCTCGGATTCAACAACTGATTCCGGTTCGAGCTGTAGAGACGTTTCCTGAAACGTCTCTGCATATTCGGGTTCAGGTTCGGCAATGGGCTCGGACTCCACGACGGGCTCTGGCTCGGGTTCCTCCACAGTCTCCACAACCTTCACCGGCTCATCGTCCTCTACAACCGCAACTCCAACGTTCTTGATGTCAATCGGTTCCATCCCCTCAAACTGACTATTCAACTGCGGCACGACCGCGCTCTCAAAGGAGATATTACCCTTCTTATCCAGCATAAACGTTCCAAAGCCCTCATAGGTAACCGATTTGTTGTGCTGAAGAGCAGAAAGCAGTTCATCAACCCATCTCATAATCTGCTCATTAGCCTCTGTAAAAAGGCACTTCTTCTCGCGACTGATCTGATTGGCAAGCGCGAAATTATTCTCTTCACTATCATCCTGCGAAAAGACAACTTCATTATACGGCGGATGAATCACATTTTTCTCGACTACGGCATGTTTCAACTGCGTCCTGAACGCGCCAAGCCGCTCCACAAACACATGGTCTTCTTGTTGCAGGGTTTTGAGGATGTATGGTATCATTTGGGTTAAGGGTTATTAGGTTAACAGGTTATAAGATAATTTTAGGGATTTGTAGAGACGCAAAATATTGCGTCTCTACAACACCCTCTATTCATAATTCAACATTTACAATTCTGAATTCGCACCAAATCTTCCGGCGTATCCACCCCAATCCCTTGGTAGTCGCACTCCAACGCCCGAATAGTGTAGCCGTTTTCGAGCCAGCGGAGTTGCTCCAGCTTTTCGCTGTTCTCCAATTCTGAAGTCGGAAGCTGTACTATCTGCCTCAGCACCTCATATCGGTAGGCGTAAATGCCGATGTGCCGGAAGTAGTTCTTAGGCGGAGTGGCGTTCTCGCGCAAGTACGGAATCGGCAATCTGCTGAAATACAACACATTACCATTCTTTGCCTTGACCACTTTCACCAAATTGGGGTTACGGAGAAGCTCTTCGTCCTGAAACGGATTAACCAGGGTGGCTATTTGCACCGAACGGTCTTCAAACACGCTGGCGAGCAGGTGAATCTCCCTCGTGGAAATCAGCGGCTCGTCGCCCTGAATATTGATAACCACATCGTTATCGTTCGGATGCATGGCTTTTGCCGCCTCGCCGCAACGGTCGGTGCCGGAGGCATGGTCAGGTGAGGTCATCACCACCTTTCCTCCGAAGCCGCATACACAATCCGCGATGCGCTCATCGTCCGTGGCCACGGCAAGGTCGTGTACCTCAGACGATTGCACACGCTCATAAACCCACTGCACCATCGGTTTGCCATTAATCTCCGCCAACGGCTTGCCAGGAAAACGAGTGGATGCGTAACGGGCAGGAATGATGCCGAAAACGTTGAAATCTCGCATATTATTTCCTTTTGTTTCGTTGTAGAGACGTTGCGCGCAACGTCTCTACAAGGTGGGATTATTTGAAAAGACCGTACAATTCCGTGTCAATTTTTTCGATAATCACCCCAAAATCCTCAGGACGCTCGGCGAATTTCAACTTGTTAACATCCACCACTAGAAGTTTGCCCTCTTTGTAATTTTCTATCCAATTGTTATACAGCTTGTTGAGGTTCTCCAAATAGGAAAGGCTGATGTCGCCTTCGTAAGCGCGCCCACGTTTCAGAATTTGAGCGATCAGCGTTTCGACATCCGCCTTGAGGTAAATGAGCAAATCAGGCGGTTGGAGGAACTTCTTCATCAGCTCAAACAGCGAGGCGTAGTTCTCGAAATCGCGCGAGGCCATCAGTTCCATCCGATGCAGATTAGGCGCGAAAATATACGCATCCTCATAGATGGTCCTGTCTTGAATCACGTCTTTCTTGCGCTGACGGATGTCCAGCACCTGACGGAAACGACTGTTCAAAAAATAGATCTGGATATTGAACGACCAGCGTTGCATATCCTGATAAAAGCTGGCGAGATAAGGGTTGTCCTCCACACTCTCATAGAGGGCTTCCCAACCATAATGCTTGGCCAGCATTCCTGTTAACGTTGTTTTTCCGGATCCGATATTTCCGGCGACAGCTATATGCATTTCTTTAAAGGTTATTGGTTATTGGTTATGGGTTATTGATAGTGGTTATGGGTTATGGGTTATTGAAGTTTTTCCTCCGTGCGTGTGGCGTGAATCACGAGGTAGCAGCAAAGTCCCACGAACATTACGATGGCGAGGATGTTATACATCGGCGAACCGATATAATCGGCCATGAAGGTAGGCTCCACACCAGCGTATTTGAGGATAGCGCTAAGGACACCCATGATGGCACCGCCGGCGAGCAGACCGGAAGCGAGGAGCGTGCCCTTTTCGGCGCGTTTCTTGTTGATAGCTTCATCAGTGCTGCGAGTCTTCACCAACCAGGCGAGGAAACCGCCCACCAACAACGGGAGGTTCAGCTGCAACGGGATGAACATACCGAGTGCAAACGCCAATGCGGGAACACCGATCACATCCAACAGGATGGCAAGCACCGCACCCACGATGTATAGAATCCACGGGGTGGAACCTCCGTACATCATCGGCTCGATGATGGCCGCCATAGCGTTAGCCTGCGGAGCCACCAATGCGTTTTCACCCGTATATCCGTAAGTCTTGGACAGCAACATAATGACCGCACCGACTGTCAGTGCGGAAACGAACGTGCCCACGAACTTGAAAGCCTGTTGCTTGAAAGGGGACGTACCTATCCAGTAACCGACTTTCAAATCGGTGATGAAACCGCCGGCCATGGAAAGCGCGGAGCAGACGATGCCGCCCACCACCAATGCAGTGATGATGCCCGTGGCACCGCTCAAACCCACTGAGGCGAGGATGAAGGAGCTGAGAATCAGCGTCATCATCGTCATGCCGGACACAGGGTTGGTACCGACCGTTGCGATGGCCGTGGCCGCGACTGTGGTGAAGAGGAACGCGAAGAGGAAAACCACAAGCAAGGCTATCAGCACCTGCTTAAGGTTCATCTGCATACCACCGAGGAAGAAAAAGAGCACCATCATGACGATGACGGCTAAGAAACCGAAAAGGATAATCTTCATGGAGAGGTCGCGTTGCGTGCGCACCACCTCGTTCTTCGCACCTGCGGACTTGCCGGCTTTCACTGCCACACCAATGGATTTCTTGATGACCCCGGCAGATTTGATTACACCGAGGATACCGGCCATGGCGATACCGCCGATGCCGATGTAACGCACATATCCAGAGAAGATTAAATCAGGATCGAGGGTGCTCATGGCGGTTGCCACGCCATCGACTTCGATCATGCCGTAATGACCCAACAGCGGAGTCAGCACCCACCAGGAAAGAGCGGAACCGGCACAGATCACGGCCGCGTATTTGAGACCGATCAGGTAGCCGGTGCCCAGCAGAATGGACTCAGCGCTCATCTTGAAGACGAACTTATGGTTCATGGCCAACTGCTCGCCCCAACCCGTCATACGAGTGGTGATAGTGTCGGCCCAAAAATGGAACGTAGTCATCAGGAAGTCATAAAGACCGCCAATCAAACCACTGACTAACAACAATTTGGCTTGATTTCCGCCTTTCGCACCCGACACGATAATCTCGGTTGTGGCAGTGGCTTCGGGGAACGGGTACTTGCCGTGCATGTCGGAGACGAAGTACTTGCGGAACGGTATCAAGAAAAGGATTCCCAAGAAACCGCCAAGCAGCGACGACATGAAAATCTGGAAGAAATTGACCTGAATTTCCGCACCCGCCGCAGGGTTCGTCTCTTTGATGATATAGATGGCCGGCAAAGTGAAGATGGCACCCGCCACAATCACGCCGGAACTCGCGCCGATAGACTGGATCAGCACATTTTCCGACAGCGGGCTCTTCCTTTTGGCGATGGTGGAGATACCCACAGCGATAATGGCAATCGGGATAGCCGCCTCAAAGACCTGTCCAAAACGCAGTCCGGAGTAGGCCGTGGCCGCCGAAAAAATGACCGCCATCAGGATGCCCCAGAAGATAGTCCAGCCGTTCAGTTCGGGATACTTTTTGTCACTCAACAAGATAGGCTTGTACTCTTCGCCCTCCTTGAGTTCCCGATACGCGTTTTCAGGAAGTTTGATTTCGTTTTCCTCTTGTTCGATTGTAGTTTTTTCTTCTTCCATATTGTTAATTTTCAATTATTTGTCTGTTTTATCAAATGGATTTCCAATCGAATCGCACTCACAATCCCCCACCCTGTTTTTCCATCAAAAAAACCTGCAAAAATAAAAATTTTACCAAAACGCTACTTCACCCACACCTCGTCAACGAACAGCCATGACTGGTCGCCCGCACTGATGTGCCATTCGGGAAGCGATCCATAGTTCTTTATCTTAACCTTGACATAACGGGCCTTGGCCTTGCCTGCCACCTCCAAATCCAAAATACGTGGCTCCTCGTTCTTTTCTGAACGGGCGGTTATCGTGCCGAATGGTTTATAGGTCTTGCCATCTGTTGAGACAGACACTTCCATGCCTTTGGGGAAGAGAATCCATGAACTTATATACTCAAGGACACCGGCACCGACCGTAGTTATGGACTTATTCTCACGCAAATCGATAATCACCTCACAGTCAGAAAGGAATCCCTGCCATCCGCCAATCCTATAATTCACTTTTCCGCGCAGATTGTCAATCAGTCCCGCATCGCCGCCGGAATAATATTGGGGATCCGGTTTGGTAATGTACGTGATATCCTTGTCTCTTTTAAACAGAGTATAATGGGCTTCCGCAACTTGGCTGCAACGCCCCCTTTCATCCACCGCTATCGCCTTGATAGTCATATCCTTGTCCACAACAATCGGCTCCGTATAATGGATTCCCGTTTTAGGTGAAGGATTGCGACCATCCGTGGTGTAGTAAATCTCGTATGTGCCGCCGGGTGCCAGCTGAACACGACTCATCTCAGAATCTTTCTGTACTGCAAACGAGCCCTTTTTCATATCACCCGAACCCTTCTGTGGATTATCCGAACCCTTCTTTAGATTATCCGAGCCCTTCTGTGGATTATCCGAAATCTTCTGTATTTCAAGAGGTCTTTGCTGTATTTCTACTGATCCCTTCCTCTGATTATCCAAACTTTTCTGTGTATCAATCATATCTTTTTTCCCTTCTTGTGATATTTTTTGTTTATCATTGACCTCTGCCTTGGTATTTTTCAACTTTCTATTCATGTCATTTGAAACCTTAGGGATGCTCAACGAGACAAGTGTCTTTGAATCTACCGAGACTTTGTCGGTGGAGAACACCGGAACCGGAACAATGCTCTCTAATGACTGAATCCGGGTCACAGGGAGATTGCCCCTTCCCTTGCCCCACGTAGTGCTTGGATTATCCCCCATGGTGAAAGCGAGGAGACCGCCATTAGAGATTTCCTCGTAGGTGAGGTAGGAACGTGTCAGCGGTTTGCCGTCAAGCGTTGCGGACTGGATATACGGTTTGTCAACATCCCGGCTGATGGTCAGGGTCTTACCGTTTTCAAGCCGTATCTCAACTTTGTCAAATAACGGATATCCAATGACATACTGGTTGCTACCGGGACATACGGGATAGAAACCCATGGCACTGAACACATACCATGCCGACATCTGGCCGCAGTCCTCATTCCCGCAAAGACCGGCAGGTTTGGGATTGTAAAGCTCTGTCAAGATTTTCTTAACCAACTCTTGTGTCCTGTCTGGACGACCCACAAAATTGTACAAATAGGCGGCGTGGTGGCTCGGTTCGTTTCCGTGCGCATACTGTCCGATAACACCTGTGATGTCAACCTGCACACGCCCGGACATTTCAGAAGAGGAGTTGAACAGTCTGTTGAGGAACACCTCCATCGGTTTGGGACCGCCAATCAGGTCAATATAGGTATTGAAATCATGCGGTACGTATGTAGTGTACTGCCAGCAGTTGGCCTCCGTATAGAAATTGTTGACCTCTGTCGGCTTGAATGGGGTGACAAAACCGCCATTCATCCTGCCGCGCATAAATCCGACAGGGTCAAGGAGGTTCTTATACGACTGGGCACGGCAAATGTATTCGTTATATACTTTCGAATCCCCGATGGCCTTGGCAAACATGGCGATACACCAGTCATCGTAAGCGTATTCAAGTGTCTTGGATACAGACTCGTTCTCCATATCACCCGGCACGAAACCGTATTTGGCATATTCGGGGCGACCGAGTTTGTTGAGATTAGCCGTGGTAATCATCGCCTGAAGCATCTCTTTGGCATCATAGTCGTGCATCCCCTTCACGTAGGCATCCCAAATGACCGGCACGGCGTGATAGCCAATCATACACCAAGTCTCATGCGCGGAAAGTTCCCACATGGGCAGGTAGCCCGACTGACGGTACTGGTTCAAGAATGTGTAGAGGAAGTCGCTAGTCCGCTTCTGGTCAATGATGTTTAACAGCGGGTGCAGCGCACGGTAGGTGTCCCAAAGGGAAAACACGGTGTACATCTTGTGACCTTTGTCCGTTTTGTGGATTTTATGGTCCTCACCACGGTAACGACTGTCAAGATCTGAATAAAGGTACGGTGAAGTAAAGCAATGGTACAACGCCGTATAAAATGTTTTCAAGTACTCTTCGTTTTTGGAGCTTACCTTGATTTTACCAAGTTCCTTATTCCAAAGTTCCGTGGCGTTCTTGCGAACTTTGTCAAAATCGAAATCGCGGACCTCGGTCTGGTTGTTAACGGCTCCTTCGATGTCCACTGCAGAGATGGCCACTTTCACCACCACTTCTTTGGCTTTTTCGGGGAAATACAGCACAGCTTTGCAGTTTGTGCCATTCACCTCCTTGACATTCACAGGTTTGTCATCCTTGTAGTAAACGACTTCCGTAGGAGGCACCGAGGTTTTCAGAGAGAACGCGCAATATTGGTCGGGGTTCCACGCTTCAGAGCGGCGAAATCCAATCAAATCGTTAGCTTTCAATGTCATGAAGCACTCCAATGTCTTGTCGCGGTGTTGCAAATCGACAATGATACCGTGTTTGCCGTCTTTCGGGAAAGTGTAGCGGTGAACACCCACATAGGTGGCAGCGGTCATCTCGGCGGTGATACCATTATCAAAACTCACGGAATAGTAGCCTGGTTCGGCTTTCTCTTTACCGTGTGAAAACGCAAGCGCGTATTTCTCATTGACAATGGAGGGTTCACCGACGAACGGTGTGACGAGGATGTCGCCGTAGTCGGAACAGCCGGTGCCGCTAAGATGGGTGTGCGAGAAGCCGTAAATGCGGCTGTCGCTGTAGTGATAGCCGGAGCAGCCGTCCCAGCCGTCGAGGCGGGTGTCAGGGCTGAGCTGCACAGCGCCGAACGGCACGATGGCGCCGGGATAGGTGTGCCCATGCTCGTCCGTGCCTACAAAGGGGTTAACATACTGCGACTGCGCGAAACCGACGACCACGGCGGCGAGCAGCGCAAACAGAATTAAAGATGTCTTTTTCATTTTATCGTTAGTTTTAATTATTTATTCGTTCTTTTAATGTAGAAACGCAAAATCCCACGTTTCTACCATCAACTTTCTTATTCATCGTTCTTAATTCTTCGAAACTCTCGCCGTCACAAAACACAGATACGCCAAGCAGCAGAGCGGCACGATGAAGGCGTAGCGGATGCCGACACCCGCCATGGCTCCCGTGAACAACGGCACAATGGCCGCACCCACGATGGCCGTGGTCATCAGTCCCGAAATCTCGTTCGACATCTCCGGCTTGTGATCGACGCAGATAGAGAAAATCAGCGGGAAGATGTTGGCGAAACCGATGCCGATGAGGATGAAGCTCAACCAAGTGGTGAAGGCGTTGTACGGCAGGAACAGCAGCAGGTTGCCGATGATGGAGACTGCCACGGTGATGCCGAGGAACTTCTTCGCGCTCATCTTCTGCAAGATGACACCGCCAAGGAAACGCCCCACAAACAGGGAGATGATCAGCACGATGTTGCCCATGGCCGGGGTCACGCTCGTGTTCTCGCTCAATATCGACGGGATGCGGTTGAACATGGAAGCCTCCGCACCGCAATAGAAGAAGATGGCCAGGAACATCATCAGGATGAAGGGGTTGCCTAACGCACGGATGCAGTTGCCCAACGTGGTCGGCTTCTCGTCCGACTTGCTGACGTTGCTGGGCACAAACACGACAACCATGACCAGCGTGATGAGCAGCACCACCGCGAAAATCGGGAAGAGGATGCGGAAACCCATGTCGATGGTCTCACCGCCCTCAGGAGTGAACGAGAACCAGCCGTACTTCATCAGCGACGTGCCGATGAGCACTAAAATCAACGATGTGGAAAGCGTGCCGATGGCCTTCAGCGACTGCGCGAAAGAGAGCATACTGGAGTACTTGCCCTCGTCCGACACATCGCGAATCAGCGGATTTCCAGACACTTGCAGAATCGTGGCACCCGCGCCCATCAGCAACACCGCCAACAGGATAATCGGGAAATTGAAAGCGATGATCGGCAGCAGCGCACCAGCGAGGAAAAGGATCAGGCCAATGGTGAGCATCTTCTTCTTGCCGATTTTGGACTGCCACACACCCGTGGGTACCGACAGCACGCCGAACATGATCATGCCCGAGAGAGAAACCAACGAAGCGGTGAACGGAGAAACGTTGAACGCCTTCTCAACCACAGAGACCAACTGTCCGGCAGCATCGCCGAAACCCATGGCCAAGAACACGAAAAATACGGAGATTAGGGATAATTGCTTCTTCATAATCTTATATTTTTTACCTTAATTTCATAAAAGGGCAAAAATACAAAATTATTTGAATGGTGGGAATAAGAAATCACATATCATCTCCCAACGTCAAAATGTTTCGCAAAATCCAACAAATTATTGTAATGCGACTCCGTAATCTTGCGTATTTCCTCATATTCGCCGGGATGTTTCGCGCCCACATGCACAGGAATGATGCCCGCGTTGACGGCGAACTGCATGTCGGTGAGGCTGTCCCCCACCATCACGGAGTCGGAGAAGTCGATGTCGGGGAAGTCGGCCTTGGCCTGCAGCGCCATCCCGATGTCAGGCTTGCGGCAACCGCAGCCTGTCCCTGCCAAATGCGGACAGCAATAGATGGCATCCAACGGAGTCAGATTCTCCTCAAAGGTAACCCGCATCTGACGGTGAATTTCCTCAATGTCCGCCATCTTGCAGATACGCTTGGCCACACATTGCTGATTGGTGACCACAATGATGTGACGGAACTTCGGCCGCAGCCACTGCATAGCGGTCAGCACGCCCGGAATCAGCGCGAACTCCTCTGGTTTGCGCACGTACCCGCCCACAATTTGTACATTGATGATGCCGTCTCTATCCAGGAACAAGGTGTTCATGTTTTAAAGGTTATTGGTTATTGGTTATTGGTTATTGAACCTCCTCTCCGTTCAAGTTCGTCTTGAACTTCCGTTCCATGGTGGCGAAACGGTTCAGGTTGCGACGCGACAGCACCAACAGGAAGATTACCGCCACGGCAATCAGCACAATGACCCATTTGGTGAATTTGAAGAACTTGACCAAGATGGAAAAAACGAAGTAAAAAACTATCACAAAGCGAATTAACGTCCAGACGATGATAGCCAGCATGTTGGCACGGTTCTCCTTCACCAGATTGCGGTAGAGTTCGTGTACTTTAGGACTGTTTCGCACGATGCCGAAAAGGAACGGCGAAATCGCCAGTAGAGACCCGATGGCACCCAGAATGTTAAAGAGCCAAGCCGGTATCTTCTCCACGAAGGGGATTTTATAGACAAACGGGAGTAGAAACTCAAAAAGGACAAACAGTGTGGAAAACGACAACACAGAGAACACCAACACATTGGAAATAGTACTTTTGATGATGCTGCTCCAGTTTTTCTTGCCATCATTACTGGATCCGAACAGTGCGTATGCGTCAAGCGCGCTCTTCGTCTTGGGTGACATACGTTTGCCCAAGGTGTTATAAACCGGCGTGGCCAACTTGATCCAATAAGGTGTGGTAAACGTCGTGATGACCGAAGAAGCGATAATGACCGGGTAAATGTAGTCCGGCATCACGTGCTGCGCCACAGCTACGGAAGCGATAATGAAGGCGAACTCACCGATTTGCGACAGCGTGAACCCAGACTTGATGGAGTCCTCCAAATTGGCACCGGCCACAACTGCCGAAGCAGAGCACACAAACGCCTTCACCACCAATGTGATAATCACCAACGAGAGAATCAACTTCCAATATTGCACCAGAATCTGCGGGTCTATCATCATACCCACAGAGACGAAAAAAATAGCCGAGAAGAGGTTTTTGATACTCTCTGTGAGATGTTCAATACGCTGGCTTTCAGCCGTTTCCGACAAAATAGATCCAATCACAAAAGCGCCAAGAGCGGAAGAAAATCCCACATTATTAGCGATAATCACCATGGCAAAGCATAGACCGATAGAGATAATCAAGAGATTTTCATCGTTAATGTAATCCTTGAATTTACGCAACAGTGTAGGTATCAAATAGATACCTACTACAAACCAGAGAATCAGGAAGAAAACGAGTTTTATGATGCTCATCAGCATCTCCTTGCCGGGCGCGGAGTTCTTGCTGGCAGCGACGGTGGAAATCAACACCATCATCACCACGGCCACAATATCCTGTATAATCAGCACCACCGTGGTGAGGCTCGCAAACGGCTGGTCTTTGAGTTTCATATCGTCAAAAGCTTTGACAATAATCGCCGTGGAGGACATCGACAGCATGCCGCCAAGGAAAATACTCTCCATGACGCCCCACCCCATGATGAAGCCGAGCAGCGCACCCACACCAATCATACCAATAATACCGATAAAAGCGGTGAGAAAGGCCTTGCTGCCCACCGACATCAGTTTCTTAAAACTAAATTCCAGACCAACGGCAAACATCATGAAAATGATACCGATTTCGGACCAAACCTCCACATCGGCGGTGTCGGCAACGGTAGGAAAGATATGCAGGTGCGGACCCACGAGAAAACCGGCCACCAGATAGCCCAGCACAAGGGGCTGTTTCAACAGTTTGAAAATCACAGTCACGATCCCCGCCGATGTCAATATCAGCGCCAAATCCGCGACCAATCCTAAATTTTCTGACATATAATTGTGATTAGTGAACAGTGGTTATTGATGATTTGTGATTAGAAAAGTGGATGTAGCTTCCTATATTCATGATTCAGCATTGATATGCTGTTCCCATTTCCACGCGCTCTCCATCATGGCCGTCACGTCGTATTGGCAGTGCCAGCCGAGGAGTTCGTTGGCGCGGGAGCTGTCGGCATAGATGGCGGGCACGTCACCGGGACGGCGATCCCCAAGCACATAGTTCAGCTTCTTGCCAATCACCTTTTCGGCGGCATCCAACATCTCCAAAACGGAGAGACCGTTGCCGCTGCCAAGGTTGAAGATTTCGCAACGCTCCGCATATCGACCCTCCACAAGGTAGTCCATCCCTTTGACATGCGCGTCGGCGATGTCGCACACATGCAGGTAGTCACGGATGCATGAACCGTCGCGGGTGTCATAGTCGGTGCCGAAGACAGCCATCTGCGGCAGCTTGCCTGATGCCACCTGCATAATAATGGGTATCAGGTTGTTGGGTTTGTCAGGCGAGAGTTCACCATTCAGTCCCGTCGGATGGGCGCCCACAGGGTTGAAGTAGCGCAGAATCAAGGCACTCATCTTCGTGTTGGCGACCAACTCGCTCTGTATCATGCCCTCGCAGATCTGCTTTGTATGCGCGTATGGACAGGCAGCCACCCCAAGCGGGGTCTGCTCGTTGACCGGCAGATGCTCGATGTCGCCATACACCGAGGCAGACGAGGAGAACAGCAGGTGTTTGACCCCGAACTTCTCGCATGCCTCCAACACATTCATCATCGTGCCGAGATTGTTGCGGTAGTACATCAACGGTTTCTCCACAGACTCGCCCACAGCCTTGTATGCGGCGAAGTGGATGATGCCTGCCACATCCGGATTTTCTTCGAACACCTTGAAGAACGCCTCCTTATCACAGACATCCACCCGGTGATTTGTTACTTTCACGCCAGTGATTTCCTCCACCCGGCGCATCGTCTCCGGCGTGCTGCGCACGCAATTGTCCACGGAGACAACATCGTATTTTCCACTTTCAATGAGGGCGATTATCGTGTGCGAACCAATATATCCGCAGCCGCCCGTTACCATGATTTTCTGTTTCATATCGTTTTGTAATTTGTGACTTGTGATTGATGATTAGTGAAAAGGGTCTAGGGTCTAGAGTTCAGGGGCGAGGAGCGAGGCCATGTTACATCGTTATTCATCGATCCACTGTCAGCACGCCGAAGCATTTCCCCCGATCTTTCATCTGGCAGATTTGGGTACCGGCCACCACGGTGTCTTTCAGTTCCTCATGGGAGTGGCCGCCGATAATAACATCAATTCCAGGCACTTGGCGTGCCAATTCAAAGTCATTGTCCACCGTGTTTATGTCCACGCCGAGATGCGAGAGGCATACGATGAGGTCGCACCGCTGTTTCTGCAATTCCCCCACCATGTTGCGGGCGCATATAAACGGATTGAGATAGGTGACCTCTCGTGCTATTTGCGGAGCAATGTATCCATCGAGATTCACCCCAAGACCAAAGACACCGATTCGCATACCCGCACGCTCAATGATGACGTACGGTTCGATGACCTTTGCCAACTTCTTGTTAGAGAACTGGTAATTGGCGCACACCACAGGAAAGTCGGCGGTCTTGAGGCGGGCGGCGAGTGCGGCGCAACCGTTGTCGAACTCGTGGTTTCCGAGCGTGGCGGCATCATAGCCCATGGCATTCATCAGACGTACTTCCACATAGCCCTTAAAGAAGTTGAAATATGGGGTTCCCTGCGAAAAGTCTCCTGCATCCAACAACAGCGTGTTGGGGTTTTCGGCCCGAATCTCACGGATGGCCGCCTCCCGACGCAGAAAACCGCCCATATTGACATCCTCCTTTTTGGAATAAGGGTCAATCTGGCTGTGCGTATCGTTCGTGTGCATGATAACCAAAGGCTGTCCCTGTAACGAAAAAGCATACAATACGCTAATTATCAACAAATTGAATAACAATAATCGCTCATGTTTCATATCAAAAATATTGCCTGCAAAGGTACACAATTTACGAAATAATATTGTAACGATTTTCAAGAAGCTAAAAACCAAAGCCTTAAGCCAGTCTCCAACGATATCTTACAAAAGTGTAACGTTCACCCTTTTTTTTCGTTATGCAATGTGATATAATTGTTGTTTTATGAAAAAAAGTGTTTTTCTGGCTTTTGGCATATTGATGCTTGTTTTCTCCAATGCACAGAGTAATCTGACGGTAAACTCGCAGGCAAATGTGTCTGTGGATGCCATTTTACAGCAACATTTTCAAGGGGAAGGTGTGTTGATGTCGGGATACCCTGATCCGACAAGTAGTTTCGGTTTATCACCCGGTAAGTTTAACAATCAGACAACTGTCACATATCCCCAAATAGGTACTTTCAACCGAAACGGATTCACCAGTTTCCCGTTTGAGACGGGTATTGTGATGACCACAGGGAATGTATCCGTTGCAGGAGGTCCGAATAATTCCACTTCAGCATCACAGTCTGTATCTTCTTATTATCAAGCGAATTGGCTGCTTAATTACACTACTGGAACAAGTGTTACCAGTGCAGCCGTTTTGGAGTTTGATTTTGTGGCATCCGCTGATACATTTACCTTCAATTACATATTTGCATCGGAAGAATATTGTGAATATGTCAATCATGACAATGTGAATGATGTTTTTGCTTTCCGTTTGACGGGTGTTGATCCAACGACATTCCTACCAACCACAAAAAATGTGGCTGTTGTGCCTGGCTCTATTACGGCATCAAATCCAAACGGAACGCCGGTGTCCATCGGGACTATCAACCATGGACACCATGATGCAGGTACATCGGGTCCAGGAACATCTCCCTCCAACTCATCGTATTTTATTTGCAACTATGGGAATTCAAATGGCATCCAATACGATGGTTATACCACGGCTTTGTCGGCGGAGGCAACCATCCTTGCCTGCCAGACTTACCACATGGAATTGGGGATATCTAATGTGGGTGATGTATTATACGACTCCGGCGTTTTTTTAGAGGAGGGCAGTTTCTACAGCCCTCGGGTGACTATTGATACGGCATGGCAGGCAAGTGTGGGAGGTGGTGACACCATAATCCAGCATTGTCGAGAGCTGGATTTGACGTTTACGCTGCCTTATCCTGCGAGAACCGGCTTTACCGAAATTATCATCAATCCTATCAATGCACCGGGGAACGCCGTTTTAGGACAAGACTATTCTCTCACTTTGTCGAATGGCATGACAATAGATCACAACTCGCCTTCGTTCGTTTATGAGGCTGATAGCACAATCAAGCGTGTACACGTTAAGATTTTGCCCGATGCCCAGTTTGACCCGAACAATCCCGTGAAAACCGTTGCACTTGAAATTCAGACACAAGGATGTACTGGAACAGGATTCATGGATGCTTTCCCACCTTACAAAGACACAATAATGGTCTATCTCCGTGCCAACGACAGTATCCGGTTGCGCGATACAATCTTCACGAGGTGCGAGAAACTCGACAGCATCAGGGTGGAGCAGGTCAGCGGCATCGGGCCGTTCACTTATCACTGGATTGACACTATCGGCATTGTTGACACACATGTCGTCTCCGATACCGCCAATCTGGTCACAGCCTGCAACATCACACAGAGCCGTACCTACAAGGTGGCTGCTTCCGACCAGTGGGGCTGCATGACAGATACGGCTACGGTGCGGGTCAACATCGTTCCCAGACCCGACTTTACCGTCACCTATACGCCCGACCACGGTTGTGTGCCGTTGTCTGTGACGTTGAACACCCAATTTTCGCCCGACACGGCCAAACTGCTTTGGAGAATCGCCAACGGAACGGATTACTCCTACGAGGACACCTTGGCTACTATCCGTCCGTCGTTGCCCAGCCCAGGATATTACAACGTTGCGTTGTATGTGGAGAGTGCCCCAGGTTGCAACGATTCCCTCAAATACGACAACGTTATCCATGTTGCCGACTATCCCCACGCCGACTTCACTTTCGGTCCCGAAGAACCTGGCAACGGCGAGGAGGTTTTCTTCTTCAATAATTCTACAGGTGACAATATTACTGACTATGCGTGGAACTTCGGTGACGGACACTCTTCCCAGGTTGAAGAGCCTTCGCACACCTACCATCTCACCGAGAGCGACTTTATGACAGTGCGTTTGGTAGTCACCAATTCGGACGGCTGCTCCGATGACACCATCCAGGTGATACCCGTGGAGGATCATTTCGCGTTATTTGTACCCTCTGGCTTCACCCCGAATACAGACAACAAAAATGAGATTTTCCAGCCAAAGGTGAAGGATGTGACAAATTATGAGTTCACGATATACGCTCGCACGGGAGAGTTGATCTTCCACACCAACAGTCCGGAAATGGGATGGGATGGCACCGTGCAAGGAAAACCCGCCCCGGAGGGTGTTTATTTGTGGAAAATCCATTATGCAAAGTTTGGAACACCCGATAAAATGAATGTGAAAACGGGTACGGTGACACTAATACGGTGACCTTTATTAAAAATACTGCGTAATCAAAAAAAAATGTTACCTTTGCCGTTTGTTATCATACGGATAATATTTTATAGGTAATAATTGATTATGAGGAAGTTATATGCGATTCTTTGTCTGTTAGCCTTTGGCTTCCATCTCTATGCACAAGAACATGTCACCATTGACCAGTGCCAGAGCTGGGCGGTGGCGCAGACTTCGGCAAATGTGCAGAAAGATCTCAATGGCCAGATTCTAAAGGAGAACTTAGGCAACGCTTCTGCACATCTGTACCCCAAACTCTCCTTGAATGGGAACTTCACCTATCAATCCGCCCATAACCCGTGGGAAGGCACCGAATATGCAGATGTTTCTCCTTTCGACAATAACCTTCCTTATCAAATGCAATATAACATCGGTCTTGATTTTGAACAGACTGTGTTTGAGGGAGGAAAAATCTTTTTCGGCCGTCGTTACGAACATTTGAAAAACGAAGCGGAAATTTATAAGATCGATCTGGCCATGAATGAAATCAAGGCCCAGGTGATCAATCTCTATCTCTCCTATCTGATTCTTGACAAGCAAATGGGAATTATAGAGAATGTGCAGAGTACTTTTGAAGACCAAATCAAACAGCTCAAGGTTTTGCTGCACGAAGGCGTTATTTCTGCTAACACGTTGTCGCAATTAGAGCTGGAAGCGTTGAAGATAGAACAGAATTATGAGGAAATCAAAGCCAAGAAGAATTCTGTCATCAGTTCGTTGTCCATTTTGACAGGAAAAGACCTGAGCGAGGCTGTGTTTGACATCCCTGTTCTGCCTGAAACGGATGTGTTCAACGAGAACTCTCAACGGCTTGAATTTTCCATTTTTGAAAATCAGAAGCGGCAGTTAGAGTATCAGCGCAAGCTGCATTTCTCCAACAGTCTCCCAAGTCTTTCGTTCTTTGCCACAGGTGGTTATGGCCGTCCAACGTATGCTTATTATCTTAACAAAAATCAGTGGTATTATATGGCGGGCGTGCATTTGCATGTGCCTGTCATCGAATGGGCGAAAACCTCCGGTGTGGGCAAGGTCATCAACATCCAGAAGGAAATTCTCCAAAGCAAGGAGCAAGATTTCCGGAATGCCAACCAGATTGCCATCCAGGACAAACTGAACGAAATTCACCGAATTGAACAGATGCTTGTTCTCGACGAGCAAATCACTGCGAAATACAAGAACCTCACTAAGACATCTTCCAGCCAGTTGGTGAACGGCACGATTACCGCCATCGACTATATTCGTCAACATAATGATGAACTGCAATCGCTTATGAACCAAGAACTTCATGGCATCCAACTGCTGAAGGCCAAATACGAGCTGTTGGCGTTGCGCGGCCAGATATGACAATGACTTGAACTTTGAACTCTTGAACCTAATCGATCTACCAAGCTCTTGCCCCTGATGGGGCTGCTTAAGGAAAATATTTTGAACATAAAAGAATAGGAAATATTAAAATCACATTGTATGGATAAATTGTTACACATTTCGGGATCACCGCACGTTCACAGCGACGAGTCTGTGAAGAAGATCATGTGGTCGGTGGTTCTTTCGCTGGTACCGGCGTTTCTGGTATCCGTCTATTATTTCGGGCTGCCCGTCATCATCCTGACGGCTGTCTCCATTGGTTGCTGTGTACTTTTCGAGTACCTGATCCAGCGTTTCATGCTGCATCAGAAGCCCTCTGTGGATGATGGTTCTGCCGTGGTGACAGGTCTTTTGCTGGCCTTCAACGTGCCTTCCAATCTGCCGATATGGATTATGGTGATCGGTGCGCTTGTCGCTATCGGTATCGCGAAGATGCCCTTCGGCGGTCTGGGGCACAACCCGTTCAACCCTGCTATTGTGGCGCGTGTCACCTTGCTCATCGCTTTCCCGGTGCAGATGACCTCCTGGCCGGTGCCGACCCCCATCTGGGGCTTCGCCGACGCTGTGACAGGTCCTACGACCCTCGGTCTCATCAAAGAGGGCGGCGATCTGAGCCAGATTCCGACCTACGCCAACATGCTCCTCGGACAGATGGGCGGCAGCTTCGGTGAGGTTTCAGCCATTGCCCTGCTCATCGGTGCGGCTTTCCTGCTTTGGAAACGCATCATCACGTGGCACATCCCCGTCTCTTTTATCGCCACGGTGTTTGTGGTGGCCGGCATCTTCCACTTGGTGAATCCAGCGGAGTATGTCAACCCGTTCATCCACCTGCTCGCCGGCGGTCTCATTCTCGGTGCCTGCTTCATGGCCACCGACATGGTGACTTCCCCGACCTCTCCGTGGGGGATGATCGTGTTCGGCTGCGGCTGCGGTCTGCTCACGATTATCATCCGTCTTTTTGGCGCGTATCCCGAGGGCGTTTCCTTCTCCATCCTGCTGATGAACGCCGTGGTGCCGTTGATTAACAAAGGCTTCAAACCGAAACAATTCGCTCACTAACCCAAAAACACAATCGATATGGCAAAAAAAGATTCAATCTGGAGATTAGTGATTGTGCTGACGTGCATATCACTGTTGGCGGCGTTGGCCCTGACCGGCGTCTATGCCCTCACCAAAGGACCTATCGAACTGGGTCAGAAAGAGAAAAAAGAAAAGGCACTGCAGGCTGTTCTTCCCGACTATGAAGGAACAGTCCGCGACACAGTGATTGTGGATGCCGACAACGAAGAGATCCCCGTCCACTTGGCTATTGGCAAGGATGGTGAACTTTGTGGCGCAGGCATCGAAACCTATACCAAGAAAGCTTTCGCAGGCCGTTTCGACCTGATGGTCGGTTTTGATGCGGAAGGTACCATTGTGAATACGGAAGTGCTCAAAGCTGGCGAAACTCCCGGTTTGGGCGACAAAATCAACAAGGACAAGAGCGAATTCGCGATGCAGTTCAACCATCAGAATCCTGCGGATTTCAAACTGGTGGTGAAAAAGGACGGCGGCGATGTGGATGCCATCACGGCAGCCACGATTTCGTCCCGTGCATACTGTGACGCAGTGCAGCGCGCTTACGATGTTTTTATGAAAATAAAGGAGGATTATCATGAGTAACAATAATAACAACAGCAAGTTAAGCATTTTAACCAAGGGTTTCTTCAAAGAGAACCCGACCTTGATTTTAGTATTGGGATGCTGTCCGACATTGGCTGTCACCACCTCGGTGACCAACGCCTTGGGCATGGGTGCGGCCACAACTTTCGTGCTGCTGATGTCCAACATGCTCATCTCGGCGTTGAAGAACGTCATCCCCGACAAAGTACGTATCCCGAGCTACATCGTCATCATCGCCACCTTTGTGAGCATGATCGACCTGCTTATTCAGGGATTCCTGCCTTCACTGTCGGCAAGTTTGGGTGTGTTCATCCCGTTGATTGTGGTGAACTGCATTGTGCTGGGCCGTGCGGAGGCTTTCGCCAACAAGAACTCCGTATTCGACTCGCTGCTTGACGGTCTTGGCATGGGTATCGGTTTCACTATCGCGCTGACACTCATCGGCGCCATCCGCGAGATTTTAGGATCCGGTTCCATCATGGGCTTCCAGTTCATCCCCGCTGAATACCATATTCTGATCTTCGTGTTGGCTCCCGGCGCGTTCCTCGTCTTCGGCTTCGTCATGGCAGCGGTCCGCTTTCTGGTGAACAAAAATGAAGCGAAGAAAAAGAGAACAGCAGTTAAATAAGGTTTGGCACTTGGACAAAAAAAAGAGGAATCCTAATGGATTCCTCTTTTTTTGCAAACAAACTTACAATTAGTAAGCGATGCCTTGAGCAATCATGGCGTCAGCAACTTTGATGAAGCCGGCGATGTTAGCGCCCTTCACATAGTTGATGTAGCCGTTAGCTTCGGTACCGTACTTCACGCAGTTCTGGTGAATGCTGTTCATAATGCCGTGCAGTTTTGCATCGACTTCAGCAGCGGTCCAGCCCAGGTGAGCGGCGTTCTGGGTCATTTCGAGACCAGAGGTAGCCACACCACCGGCGTTGGCAGCTTTACCAGGAGCGAAGGAGATACCAGCCTT
>JAEEKL010000235.1 GCA_016282395.1 Bacteroidales bacterium | reverse complement strand
TGCGCGATGGCGGTGCCGTCGGCAGTGTGGGTGGTGCGCAGCTTCGCCCGCATCCAGCACTGTTCCCCAAGGGCCACCGTGGCATACACGTTGCCGGCGTGGTCAGTGGCGGAAGCGGCCTGCGGACAGGGAGATGCGGATATTACAGGGGCGGTAGGCAATGTCATGCCAGCACCGTCAAAGGCGAGCTCCCATTCGTCTAACCAGCCGTTGTCAAGTCCCCATCCATCCACAATCATAAGACTCCATGTCCCGTTTAAAGGACATCCGACGAGACTCGAAAAGGAACCGTCCGGATGAAAAACGTTAGTCATGTCGGCCACGTTGGTGGAGTCCATGACCGTTTGACCATAAACACTGACGATATTGTCGTTGTAATAGACGTAGTTGCCTGGATTGTAAACGTAGCCGTGTCGGGTGTTATAGGACCACACATAGTTCCAAGGGGTACCTATGGGATTTGTGGCGCTGTCGCATTTGTTGCTGGTATTGTCGGAATACCCCTTGATGCCAAAGTCATGACCACTGCTGGAAACCCATCCCGACCAACCCCATTCAGCAACGGGGATGTGAATTGAGCATTCAGAGGATGCACCGTTATTGTATTTTCTCAAAATGGAGGCATAACTGCCGTTGGGGCATTGCAGGGCAATCCAAAGGTCGCCCGCCCATGAGTGCTCCAGTTTGATGCGGACATATCGGATGTCCTCCTCGCTCTGAATCACACTTCCGGCCGGTTGATCTGTGATGTTAATATACGAGGCGAGCAGGCAGCCTTCGCCGCAATCCTGCCCGTCGGGGATGAACTTCGTCTGTGAATTGGTGTAATTAGAGTAAAGGTTGATCAAGTATTCGGTGCCATAAAAGGTGGCACTGTCAGTAGTGGCGTAGGCCCTTGCGTAATAAGTTTGGGAGAGGTCAAGCCCTGCTATCGTGCTGGAAAAGACGCCAGTTCCTGTGCCGTCGAGGGTGCGGTTGTCGGCAATGGTGGGGTAATGTTCCGTGCCCCAACAGAACCCCCGTGCGGTTACGGGAATGTCGGACTGTACCGTCCCGTAAGCGTAGAAGGCATCGTTACCATTGAATATTATGGAGTCGGTGGTCACGACGGTTTCGGCAGATGATGCTGGATTGAACACCAGAATGATCTCTTCGCTGTGGAACTGTTGTTGCGTGACCGTGACGCTCGTCATGGGTGTCCCGAGTATGAAAGTGTGGCCGGTGAATTCCATCAGGTCGCCTGGCAGGAAGGCATGGGCGGCGGTGTTGCGGAGGCGCACCTCGACAGGACGGGGTGACGTCTCTGCGGCTTCGATGCGACTGACGCCCCCGTGGCCAGTGTTCACCATCTTCAGGCTGCGAACTCCGGAGACCGTCCGCACGGTCAGAATGTAGGTCTGCGGCATGGTCAGCGAAATCTCGAAGTAATTGTCACCGGAAAGCAGTGTCCCGGAGTATTCCGCGTGCTGCCGCCCGTTGATGTCCGTCAAGGTCATCCAGACGTTTTCGGTTTCCACGGAAGAGATGTTCACCCGCGTTTGGCCGTCGAAGGGGTTGGGCATGACCTGCATTTCGCGCTCCTGCGGGTTTTGCGGCACACTGGTGCCTACCGGGAGCGTATAGACCGTGTCAGGGAAGACGATTGTCTCCGACCAGTTGCGCGACAGGTTTCGAATCTCCACGCTGGAGAGCTGCACGTAATCACCCTGCGAGTCGGCGCCGGTGAACGTCAAGGTCACCTGCTCTTGCGCGAACGCCATTCCTCCGAATGCAAGACAGCACACCAAAAAGAAAAATGCACGGATTTTGCTGTTGAGACGTTGGATATTGCCCTCCTTTGCGCAGAACGGGCTGTTTGTTGGGTTAATCATTGCTTCTGCTTTTGTTGATTTGATTTGGCAAAGATATATTTTTTATGAATAACATCACCTTTATCATCGATTCTTTCTCCCGCATGATTGTCGGGTACAGCGTGTCCAAAATATTTTTCACGGAGGACACGGTCATCCTCGCCTTGGAAATGGAGGTCAGAATTCGGAAAGGAGTCAATTTGGCAGGACTGATCTTTCATTCTGACGTCGGAGGCCAGTACTATTCCAAGAAATTTTCGGAGTTAACCGAAGCACTCTATTTCAGGAACAGTATGTGTTTATACTCTTGTGAGAACGGAAAAGCAGAGAGGATCAATGGTGTGATAAAGGACAACTACTTGAAACACAGGTAAATTAATTCCTGCGAGGAACTCATTAAAGAGGTTGACCGCTCCGTGGCTCTTTACAACAATGAAAAGCCCCACATTAGGTTACATCGGATGAGCCCTGCGCGGTTCAAAAAAAATTTTACTTTTGCAGAGTCTGATTTCACGGCTTCCGGGGACGTGAAATCAGACTCTGCTGGCAAAAGAGTCGCATAGAAATGCAAAAGAAAATTAATAAAAAAGCAATCACCAATAAGAGACAAGCGGTCAACCTTATTTAGACATTGACACTAATGTCAATAACCAATAACCAATAACCAATAACCAATGTCAATAACCAATAACCAATAACCAATAACCATTCAACATGGCAGAAGAACAATTCATAGACTATGTGAAGATATACGCCCGTTCAGGAAACGGCGGCGCGGGATCGGCGCATTTGGCGCGGACGGCGCACAACCCCAAGGCCGGTCCCGACGGCGGCGATGGCGGCAAGGGTGGCAGCATCATTGCACGTGGAAATCGTAACTTATGGACGCTCTTGCACTTGCGTTACACCAAACATGTCTTCGCGGAACATGGTGGCAACGGCCAAAAGAACCAATGTTTCGGCAAGGACGGTGACAACGCTTACATAGAAGTCCCGCTTGGCACCATCATTCGTCTCGTTGACACGGACGAGTATGTGGGCGAAGTACTGGAGGACGGACAGGAGGTGGTCGTGATGAAAGGCGGCAGAGGTGGTCTCGGCAACGTCCATTTCAAGAACGCCACACACCAGACTCCTCGGTTTGCGCAACCCGGCGAAGAGGGTACGGAAGGTTGGATTTCGTTGGAACTCAAAGTATTGGCCGACATCGGGCTGGTAGGGTTCCCAAATGCGGGGAAATCAACGTTGATTTCGCAGCTTTCCAACGCACGTCCCAAAATTGCCGACTACCCGTTCACCACTTTGAAGCCTAACCTCGGCATGGTGGCCTACCGCGACTTTCAGTCGTTCGTCATCGCTGACATCCCTGGCATCATTGAGGGTGCGTCAGAGGGCAAAGGCATCGGGCTGCGCTTTCTCCGCCATATAGAACGCAACGCCGCCCTGCTCTTCATGATCCCTGCCGCGGACGATGAAGGCAAGGTGAAAACGGTCACGCAAATAAAAAAAGAATTGAATATTCTCCAAAACGAACTAAAACAGTTCAACCCGGAACTTTTAGACAAGAGTTGGATGCTCGCTATCACAAAATGTGACCTCATTTCTGAAAAAGAGGCGGTCTCTTTGGAGACGAAATTGGCGAAAAATTTCCCCGTTTTATGCATTTCCGCCATTACAAACTGTAAGCTCACCGAATTAAAAGATTATTTATGGTCATTGTTGCAACCCGAAGAAGATGTATAATACATTGATATATAAATAATTAACAGTTGTTGATATTTTTTGGGGACAAAAAACAAAAAACAATCTGAATAATTCAAAAAAAGTGTATTTTTGCCGCGTAAAATTTTGAAGTAAAACAATGGCAAAGAAAACGAAGGAAGCACGTCAGCAAGTGATACTTGAGTGCACAGAGCAAAAGGCAAGTGGAGTGCCAGGAATGTCTAGATATATTACGACAAAGAACAGAAAGAACACTCCCGACAGATTGGAACTGAAAAAGTACAATCCGTATTTGAAGAAAATGACTATTCATAAAGAAGTTAAATAAAAAACTTAGAAGAGATGGCAAAGAAAGTTGTTGCAACATTGAAAAAAGAGGGTGGCGTCACCTACACACGCGTTGTGAGAATGGAACGTTCACCGAAAACTGGAGCCTACACTTTCAAAGAAGCAGTTGTAGAGTCCTCCGCTGTAAAAGACTTTTTGGCTAAAAAGTAATATTTTGTTTTCATGGTTGAAAAAAGGTGGGCGCCTGCCCGCCTTTTTTCGTTTTTGCCGCCAAATTCCAAGCATTATGAACGGAGATCCAAGATTATACCAACTGTTGGATGAATTGCACATCCCCTACGAATATCTGGAGCATCCGCCCGCCCCGACCATCGAGATTGCCAAGCAATACTGGGCCGGGCACGAAGCCAAGCACTGCAAAAACCTCTTCTTCCGAAACCACAAAGGCAACCAGCACTATCTGGTCTGCCTCGACTGTGACCAAGACATGAACATCCATGACATCGAGAAACAGTTGCATCAGGGCAAGCTGAGCTTCGCCTCGGAACCGCGACTGATGAAATATCTGGGCGTGACTCCTGGCTCCGTGACCCCTTTCGGACTCATCAACGACACGGAGCACCATGTGCATGTGTTCCTTGACCGTCAACTGCAGCAGGCGGAGCGTGTGAGCTTCCACCCGTGTATCAATACAGCCTCGCTCATGGTGGCGCGCGCGGATTTCGAGCGTTTCCTGCAGTATATGGGAAATCCATACGAGTGGATTGATTTGTATTAATGAGTGAGCAGTGATTTGTGATTTGTGAATTGAAAAGGTCAAGCATTAGAAAAACACAATGGAAAATTGCAAGACGTTAATATCTCAGTTGGAAGAAACGAAAATTCTTAGCAAAGAGGAGTTTGCCTTTTTGATTGCAAGTCATTCCGAAGAGGACGCGCAGTTTCTGTTTGAGCGGGCACGGGCGGTGCGGGAGCGCGTTTTCGGAAAGTCCGTCTATTTGCGCGGGTTGATTGAAATCTCGAACTACTGCGCCAACGACTGCTACTATTGCGGTATCCGGCGGAGCAACGAAACGGCAGAACGCTACCGTCTTACCGAAGAAGACAT
>JAEEKL010000234.1 GCA_016282395.1 Bacteroidales bacterium | reverse complement strand
TTTTTTTGAGTATTTTTGCGAACAAATTACAAGTGATGTTTGTCCGACAAAAAAAGAACAAGTCAGGTTCGACGAGCGTTGTCGTTGTCAGAAAGGACAAAGGCAGATATAAGCTCGTCAAAACGATGGGGAGCAGTTCTGATCCGCAAGAGATAGATAATCTTAGCAGACAAGGGGAAGAATGGATAAGACGCAAATCCGGCATGGCGGACATGTTCACCGATGCCGAGGGCAAAGACAGGGAGAGGAAGGAGGTAGAGCGGTTCATAGACAGCATAGAGAACATTTTGATCAACGGGGACAGCCTCATTCTGGACCGCATATTTGACAGGATAGGTTTTGACAAGATAGAGGATGATGTATTCAGGAAGCTGGTCGTCGCACGCCTTTCGTGCCCGTCAAGCAAGGCTGCGACGGTGGAGTACCTGAAGAACCACTTCGACGAGGATGTGGATTTGTCGAAGATATACCGCTATCTGGACAAGCTGAACCATACGCAACAGGAGAAGGTTCAGGATATCAGTGTACGTCATACCAGAGAGCTGTTGGGCGGCAACATCGGTGTGATGTTCTACGACGTGACCACCCTGTACTTCGAGGCCGACAGGGAAGACGACCTGCGCAAGACGGGCTTCTCAAAGGAGGGCAGGCACAAAACCCCAGATCATACTTGGGCTTCTGGTGAGCCTGAACGGTTACCCGCAGGCCTACTGCATCCACGAGGGGAACAAATACGAGAGACACACCATGATGCCGGTCATCGAGGAGTTCGTCCGCAAGTATGAACTGGAAGACTTCGTGGTTGTGGCCGACTCTGGGCTGATGAACGAGCAGAACGTCGCTGATTTGGAGCGGGACAACTACAAATACATCATCGGGGCACGTATAAAGACCGAATCGAAAAGAGTCACGGAATGGATACTGTCACATTCATGGGTGGACGGACAGATGGAGGAATACGACAAGGGGGACGGGAGGCGGCTTCTGGTAGGTTACACTGACAACAGGGCGAGAAAGGACTCCTACAACAGGGAGAAAGGGGTTCGAAGACTTGAGAAGGCATACAGGAACGGGAGGCTAAGCAAAGAGAACATCAATAGACGTGGCTACAACAAGTTCCTGGAGATGAAGGACAAGGTGGAGGTATACATCGATTACGAGAAAATCAAGGAGGATGCCGCATGGGATGGGCTTAAAGGCTACCTGACGAACACCGAACTTCCCGCAGAACAAATCTATGCGGCCTATCATAACCTTTGGACCGTGGAGCTGGCCTTCCGCATCGCCAAATCGAAACTGGAAGTGCGCCCAATGTTCCACTTCACCCGCAAGCGTATAGAGGCGCATATCTGCATCTGCTTCGTGGCACTGAAAGTTTACAAGGAACTGGACAGAATCCTCAAACTCAACGGCATCAAATTAAGCATAGACAAGGTGCTGCGAATGGCTAAGACTGTGACGACCATACAAGTCCGTCTGCCACTCAACGGACAACTTCTCTCCAGGACATTGGTCATGAAACGGCACAAACCCATTGAAAAACTCTTTGACGAAAATTTTTGGGTGTCCCAATGACGAAGTCAGGAGAATGCAGAGTTAAGAATGAGGGCGTGGCCGGGGGCTGCGCCTTTTGTTTCGTAATGATGAATGCTGAATGTTGAAAGAAAGGGCGAAGAATGGAAAATGAATATTTATGGCAAATTCGTGGTGAATTCGTGACAATTCGTGTTTAGAAAGAGCGTCCCCTTGCGAGACGGAAGTTCCGTTTGGCCGGTCAGGGCATCGCGTTAACGTTATGTTGTGGGGGCCGGTAATGCGTGTTGTTTTCGGTTCGGGAGGGAGGCCAAACGGAATGGTGCATTTGCTGGTCGTTGCTGTTTGCGTTTGCGGGTGGCACGGTTGGTCGGTTGTCCTTGCTCTTGCGGGTTGCTCGGGTTGCGATGTCTTCTGCTCTTGTTCGGAGAAGATGTATTTTCGTTAACTTGCCATTGGTATTTTTTGTACTTTTGCAGAAAAATAACAGGTAACTATATACCTATAAAAGGAACATTCTAAATAGTAATCGTTGAACAAATAACATCCACAATGACAAAACAATTCTTCATCATAGTTCTTGTTTTTCTCATGGTAGGCTCCCTTTCCGCCCAGCGCGAGCGCACCGTCACTGTGACCGCCACTGGCAGTTATGTGGGCGGCAAGTATGAAACGTTTGCGGAAGGGCAGACGAGGGCGCTGCAGGAAGCCAAGAAACAAGCGCTTCGCGAGGCCGGCGTCGCCGAAAACATCTCTTCCACCGCCGACTGCTACCTGCGGGTGTTCCTCCTCGGCAAACATCCCAACAGCAACGCCCAAATCTATCCGTTAGACGGCGTTTTCAAGGACGTGCGGATGAAAGCCGGCGAAAACGTCCCATTCCCGCCCACCGACCGCAAGTTCCTCTACGACAAACCGTTCGAATACACGGTGGAAATGGAGAAAGAAAACGACAACCTGGAACAGGACGTGCTACTGATTGTGGCCTTGAAAAAGTCCTATCCATTTACGGAAACGGTGAGCTACGAGAGCGTGATCCGCTGGCTGTCAAAGATCAAGCGCAACGAGAAGTGCGTGCTGTGGCAGGGGGTGAATATAATTCATAATTAAGAATTAAGAATTATGAATGATGATTGGTGAGAATAAAAATTAGGAATTTGTCAATTGTTTCAAAATTAAATGTATTTTTGCATCCTTGAAAACTTAGTAGAAAATACACCAACTGAAAAACGAAATTATGATATCATCTGATGAATTATTGGGCCTTCTCCACAGTACCGAAACGTTCAGATTGGAACGCACCACTTCCACTTCTGACATGGATAAGTTTCAGGAAGCAATATGTGCATTTTCCAACGATTTGCCGGATTCACGCAAGAACGGCTATTTGATTTTGGGTGCAACTGATAAAGGAGAATTGTCTGGACTGAAGGTGGACGATGCCTTGATGAAAAAGATTTCCGCAATACGTTCCGATGGCAACATCCTTCCTTTGCCTGTGATGTGCGTTGAACGATTCGAGTTCCCGGAGGGAGACCTGCTGGTGGCGGAAGTATCCCCTTCGCTACTTCCGCCAGTCCGATATCGCGGAAGAGTTTTTGTTCGCATCGGTCCGCGCCGCGATATCGCCAGCGAGACGGAAGAGCGCATACTCACAGAACGCCGCGCCGCCTATATGGCCACTTTCGATGCCACGCCATGTATAGGCGCTACATTACAGGATTTGGACATGGATGTCATTGAGAACGGCTATCTGCCTGCCGTTGTGGATGCGGAAATCTTGTCCCAAGACAATCGAGATATCAGGGATAAGTTGGCCTCGATTCGCTTATATGACCGTGAACATGATTGTCCCACTTTCGCTGCCATAATCCTGTTTGGTAAGACCCCGCGATATTATATGCCTGGTGCATTCGTCCAGTTCGTGCGCTTTTCAGGAAAAGCGATCGGCGGTGAAGTGCTCAACGAAAAACGTTTTCAGGGACCGTTGTATAAACTGCTGCCTTCACTCGAGTCGTTTGTGGCAGATGCCATCATTACCCAACGGCCTGTCGCCGTGAGTCTTTTTAGAGAAAGAACGGTCATCAATTATCCAAATGATGCGTTGCGCGAACTGCTCATGAACGCTTGTATGCATCGTGATTATCAGGCGAATATGCCTGTCCGGCTGTATCAGTTCGATGACCACGTGGAAATCATGAATGCTGGAGGGTTGTATGGCGAAGCACGTCCTGAAAATTTCCCAACAGTGAACGATTATCGTAATCCCGTCGTGGCTGAGGCCATGAAAGAGATGAAATACGTCAATATGTTCAACCAAGGAATACGGCGTGTCCAAGATATGCTGCGTGAAAACGGGAATCCCGAAGCAGAATTTGATGTTTCCAAACTCACTGTTTTTTGTGTCAATGTCCCCGCCAATGGCGTGGATATCCTTCAAGGTGATACTCAAGGTGATACTCAAGGTGATACTCAAGTCATAACAATATCTGATAAAGAACTTGATAATTGGATAGAACAGCAATTGCTACAAAATCCACAATTAAGTACAGAATCGTTAGCGAGAATGTGTCGTAGAAGCATCATTACCATCAAACGTCACATCGCGAAGATGCCGCACATATGCTATGTGGGGAGTGGCTATAGCGGGCACTGGGAAGTTAAAGACAAACGAAATGAAATATAAATAATTCATTGAAAATCAGAATGATGATGTACACAATCAAAAAAAACATTCAATTCAAGATAGATTTTCATTTTCCAACCTCTATATAGGGATGTAAACAGTTTGAAATTATTCACATTAAAATTATAGGATATGAAAAACACTTTCAAATTATTCAGCATGATGCTCCTGGCCGCTGGCCTTATGATGGCACAACCCGCCGCCGCACAATCCAACAGACAGCAGAAAAAAGAGAACAAGGAAAATCGAAAGGACCAGAAGGAAATTCACAACACCGTTTACCAGAAATCCGAGAAAATGGCGCTGAAAGAGGCCAAGAAATTAGAGAAGGCCGGCTGGAAGACTATGGGATTGCCCATTGCCAAGCAGCTTGATGAAACCTGGCTGAAGATGTACGACCGCGAACCCAACGGCTACCCGCGCTACATCTGGGCGCAGGAGATGGCCACCGCCAACACCTTCGCAGCGGCGCAATCGCAGGCCGACAACGTGGCCAAACTGCGGATCGCCTCGCAGGTGAGTAGCAGTATTGCCGCTCTGACCGACATTGCCCTTGCCAATCAGGAGATTTCCGCCAAGGAAGCCGCATCCATTACAAAGACAGTAGAGAATGCCAAAGTGATTGTCTCGCAGAAGCTGGGCCGCACCTTCAAGACGATGGAGATATACCAGGAGTTCAGCAACGGCAACTACCGCGTGCGCACCACCATGTTCTACGACATGAGAGCCGCTGTCTCCATTGCCCGTGAAGTGATGCTGGATGAACTGAAAAAAGATTCCGATGTCAACAAAGCGCAATTGGAGAAATTGCTCGGAATGGACAAACTGATGGACCAAGTGGCGAAGGATATGCCCCAATACGATGAAATCGCCGAATAACTCCAATGTACAATGTACAATGAATAATGTACATATAGGCGGAATTCTCCTGCAATCTGGTGGATTCCGCCTTTTTGTTAAAACATTTCTCAACCCGATAATATGAATAATTTGTGAATAGTTCATGGCAAATTATTGGTAATTTGTGTAAAAAAATGAAACGAATCATATTTTTATCATTGGTGTTGTTTGGCATAGCACAGCTTCACGCCCAGAATTTCGAGGATGCATTCAATGTCTTTGCGAATCAGAACCAACAGCAGTTCAACCGTTTCGCGGACAGCATCAACCGGCAGTTCGCGGAAGCAATGGAGGCCAATATGAAGACGTTCTCGGGAGAGCAGCCCAAGGTGCGCGATTCCAAGCCGAAACCTGTGAAGTTGCCGGAAATCAAGAAGGACGATATTCCCGAATTGCCTATCCAAGAGCCGCAAAAGCCAATGCCAGAGCCACAGCAACCTGAGCCGCAACCAACGCCTACAGAAGAGGTCCCAGCAAATGCTGATGAACCGGCTAGTCTTCCGGCTGAACAACTCAACTGGATGGAGTTCAAACTGTTCGGTGATAATATCCGATACGCCAAGAAACCGTTTCCCAGCAGGATAGGGGGGATAGCCCCCAAAGACGTTTCTGCCTTTTGGATTCGGCTCTCGGAATGCGATTACGAGCCGTTGTTGCAATCCTGCCGCACGGCTCGTGCCGACAGGGATTTCAACGATTGGGCCATCTATCAGCTGGTGCTGGAAATGGCGCGCAAGACCTATCCTCGCCAGTACAACGAACAGGCCGTTTTGGCGGTGTTTCTGCTCAACCAACTCGGCTTGGAAGCCAAAGTCGGGTTCGGCAATTCGCACCTGTTCTGCCTTTTGGCGGTGGAGCAGCAGCTCTACGGCCTCTCTTTTGCCGACATCGCTAAAAAACGTTACTACCTTTTGGAAGTGGATTCCAACTACCTCAATCGTGACGTTTCGTTCTCGTTCCGCACCTACGACACCCCTTTCCCTGAACCGACAAAGGGTTTGGACATGAATATCTCAAAACCATTGAAATCCTCCGAATTCCCTGACATTATAGATTCAGCCATCAACATCAGCACCAGCATGATAGAACTGTTCAGCACTTATCCGCAGGTGGACATCGCCGTATATGCCAACGCACGGCCGAGCAATGTGTTTTGCCAGTCGCTGGAACAGGTTTTCAAACCGCTTCTGCAAACGCAGTCCACGCTGGAAGCGGTGGATTTCCTGCTGACGTATGTTCAATATGGTTTCGACTATGCCACCGACAACGATCAGTTCGGATACGAGAAACCGTTTTTCTGCGAGGAAAACTACTATTATCCGCAAAACGACTGCGAAGACCGTAGCGTGCTGTTCGCCTTTCTGGTGCGTCATCTCCTGCGTTTGGATGTGGTTCTTGTAGATTACCCAGGACATATTGCCACAGCGGTACATTTCAATGAGAATGTTCCCGGAACGGCCATCATGCATAACGGAAAACGTTACGTCATCTGCGATCCCACTTACATCGGGGCGTCGATAGGGACGGAAATGCCGGGATTTGTAACTGAGGACCGGACGGTGATACCAATCAAGGGATGGTAAGAGTATAAGGAAATGTCATAAAAAAAGCGCTTCATCCGAAGCGCTTTTTTTATGACGTCTAACGTCTAACGTCTTACGTCTTATTTCTGATAGAATCTCACGCGGTTGTCCAGCACTTTGGCTTGGCTGATCAGGTAGCTGAGGAGCGTGTTTTCGTTGCGCTCACGGCCGATCAGTTCATTCCGGAGGTAGTTCTTCTCCATCATGAGGTTTTGTGAGGCTTGTCCGTCACGCAGCTCTTTCACATTCACGACATACACCATGTTGTTGCCGCAAACTGCTGCCGATTTGTTGACGGGCAGGTTGAAGATTTGGCCGATGGCCTTGCTATCGACACCACGGTTCATGTAGTAATCGCCGGCGAAACTCAACATCACGCTGTCGTTGGCGGCAACGGAGTATTTCTGAGCCACAGCGTCGAAACCGGAAGCAAGATCTTTGTTCAACTGGTCAGCAACCATGTTCAGCTTGTTCTTGCGCTCCAGGATCGTTTTGATGTCGTCTTTCGCATCTTTGTATTTCTGCACGCCTTTTTCACGGACCTGAGCCACACATGCCACTGCGAAATACATTCTGTCGATGTTGAACACATCAGAAATGTTGTCTTTCTTCGCTTCGTCGCTGAATGCCCAGCTCACGATGTCACGGCAATTGGGAAGTTGACCGATGTTTGCCATCATGGAGGTCACTTTTTGACCGTTGACCACTTGGATACCCTTCTTAGCGGCATTGGCGATAAACTCTTCGTTATTGCTCACACCAGCGGCAAATTCGTTGGCTTGGGAGCGCAAAGCATTGAATGTGGCCTCAGAAGCGTTTACGTCATAGTCATAGATCACAAATTGACGTTTTTCGATGAGTTGGGTACGGTCAAGCACTTGGAAAACGATGTAGCCGTTGGGGGCTTTGTAAAGATAGAGGCCGCCATTAGGAGTTTCCAACAAGTTGTTGTAAAGGGTGGACATCGTGCCTCTTTCAGGAAGCCAGAA
>JAEEKL010000233.1 GCA_016282395.1 Bacteroidales bacterium | reverse complement strand
GTTTGAAAATATATGTACAGGCGAAAAATACGCAGGTTGAGCAGCTGGAATCAAAATTGAACAACCAGATACAGCAGCAACAGCAAAAAATCGTATTAAACACCAGAAAGAAACCTGTTCTTAAATTTTGGAAACGAAATGCATGGCAACAGCAAATGGAGCTGGAACGAAAGCGTCTCAAAACCTTGGAAGAGCGGCTTGTCAGAATCAGGAAAATAAAACGTCAGATGAATGGTGAACGGCTTCGGGATATGGCGGAGGATCGCTTGCGAAAACGCGAACCAGAATTGACGCAAAGAAGAGATGATGCACTTAGGAAAGACCGTCAACAGCAGAGATTAAATCAAGAACAGTCCAAAACTAACAAGGCCAACCATCAGGTTAGCCTTGGACGAAGCCGTGAAATTATCAGGTGAATCATAGTTTATATCGACAGGGGACCAGACGGTGGCACAGATGTGAAGAGGTCTTTCAGTGAACGCCAGAGCAAATCGTTCCCTGTGAACAATCGAAGATAAAAATTTATTTTGGCAGACTAACGGAACAGACAAGTTCTCGTTTGTAATGTGATACAGGGCGGCTTTTCAGGAAGCCGCTCTTTTCTTTCCTGTATCGATGCTATTCTCTTATGAAAGTGACACTGATGAAATTCCTATGCGGATATGGTCATTAGCGCAGAGGATAAATTGGTGATAGAGGACGATAGAAATGCAAAAGACAATCGACGATCTGCTTCAATTACCTTACTGGATCATTGATATTTTGCCGGAGCAGGTTCCAAAGGATAGTCCTGGGCAATACTTTGCTGTTGAGAAATATTTTCTTGAAGAAAAACAACTGACCGAAATAAAGCAAAGACATATTAATCTGGTGTTGAAGTTGAATTGTTACAGGTGCATTTCCATCGATGAAAATACGACGATCAACCCGCCTCCGGATCAAATTGCTGATGCGATGCGAAGGAGATATGTCCATATCCTGATGGGCGATTCCATGATTATTTCGGAACCGGATGACACGCATATGACTGTCTTTAACCTAGACTCCAAGACGTTGGAGCTGATCAAAGCTATTGCTCTCGGAGAAGGACTGTTCGTCTGGAAACCGTTGTCTTAAAAAGACTTCAAGGCTGTCATCGCTACTTTGAATGGCAACAAGAGCGTGGACGAATTAAGCTTTTTCTCCCGTTTATTTCAAAAAAAACATGGCGAGAGCAGTAGCAACCAGAACGATTGCGCAGAATAGATTCAGCAGAGCGAAATGCTGGACACGCTGATTTTCTGCCCGTGCGGTGGCCAGTTTATTGTCGATAAGCGTCGCAATTTTTTCCAGCTCAAGTGCTTCGGCCTGTTTGAACATTGTTACCGCCGTATCGCGAACAGCGGTGAGTCCGGCGGAGACAATTGTTTCCGCACGCGCCAGTGATTCTTTGCTCCATTTCTCGTGTTCCTCTTCCAGGGCGCTTTGGAAAAGCTGAAGTGTCTCCTGTTGGGCTTCCCGGAGGTCATCCTTGCACTGGTGCAGAATGGGAATCAGCAAACGCAACGGATCGTTGGGCGGAATATGCACACCACATTCCTTTAATACCCTTTCTATGTATGCGTCCGTGTATTCCATAGTCAAATCTCCGGACAAAGGGCAATGGCGTTATAAATACGTTTCTGGATCATCTTCAAGCGGTGCCGGGTCATGATGGGTAACTGAACTTCTGGAGCGGTAGCCTCGGCAAAGGTTTTTCTGCTTTTCAGCATTTCCGAGAAATTGATCCCGAAAGTCTCAGGGGGAAAGGCGGGAATTTCTATGATTCCGGCAACCCGGTTTGCGTTGTCCAGGTAGGGTTTGAATTCTCTAAACAACTTTCCGTCACGTTCTATGTTTCCCAAATATGGATTTAGCCAGACATACAGCGAAGTTTCTTCAAATTGTTGAGCCAGAGAAACAAAACCAAAGACCGTATCATCCTGACCAGTTCCACCTGTGACGATGGTGTGCAACAGTATCGAGTGACCGTAATCGTCCAGTAAAGCGGGGATTGCGTTTTCCAGCAGAAAGCTGGAAAAGGCCACAAAACTGGAAGCGCCGTTGTCAATAATGATGTTTTCAGCGTCGGCGGCGGAAATATGCTCAATGATCTGGTCAAATTTCAACGGATCGATATTTTTCCCGGTCATCAGCTCAATCCGGATCGCCTGAAACCTTGGATAGCTGGCAAATGTCGCGTTGACAGGATCGGTGTCGATACAAAGCACGGTACGATCGTGATCCAGAAGGTATTGCGCCAGCATAGTTGCACAAAAGGATTTTCCGACGACGCCTTTGCCTTGCAAAAAAATATGAACTTTAGCCATTACTTCTCCCCATATAACTTTTTAATGTCTTCAGGTGTTGGTGCGCCGTATTCAAAACTTCTGGATTCCAATCGTTTTGCAGGCACCTGATTGACTGTTTCTGGTGCTGGAGTCACCGGTGCTTTGTCAATGTTTTCCTCTGGCGTTGGTTTTGGGGTTTGTGGGCGCTTCTCGTTCAAGAACCGCTGCAATTGTGTGAGGAAACGTGTGTATGCAGGTGGACAGCAGCCTTCTTCACAGAGGGTTTCCCATATCCATCTTTTGGGTAGCCCCTTATCCAGGGCCTGCAAAATTTCTTCACCATGCACCATGAAGAGCAGTTGAGTTTTTGATGCTCTCTTTTTTAATTTGGCCATGTCTAAAACTCGTTCAGCAAAAGTCTTGTCTTCCAATATTCCCTCCTGATGCAAATTCTACAATGAAACTATAATAAAATGATAACATGAACAAAAAATATAATAAAATTATATCATATATTAGTCAAATATTTAGCAAAACTTAAGTAGATATTAATTATATATTTAATAAAATAATATCATGTATTAAGCAAATATTGAGTAATGCTTAAGCTTCTCTTGAGTAACACTTAAGTAAAGCTTAAGTAATACTTAAGTGGCAGTAATTTGATTAAGATTTGCTTAAGTTTTACTGTTGCTATGCATATAAGCTTTGAGCTGGGCAAGGTATGCAAAGTAGGCCTACGACCTCTTTGCCACCTTGCCCCTTGTTCACAGCCTTCGGCGTGCTCAAAGGGGAAAGATTAACCCTTATTCACACGTCTTCGACGTGTTCAACG